>NZ_RQEP01000019.1:300000-600000 GCF_004770055.1 Leptospira semungkisensis
ATACCGGAAGACAGAGCTTTCATGGTTTTATCCACAGCTTGCTCGTTGAACTTCAGAGAGCGGTGAGAATTCACCGCGCTCAGGTTGTGATTGATAATCATCCTACACTCCTTGTAGAGATTTTCCGGAGGATCTCCCTATCCTCCGCGGACAATGGTCTGTCCGGTGCTCCGGGATGGACCCGGTCGGACCACCCGACAGGCCATTTCTCCCTCAAGAGTTTTGGATGTTTTATCAACGCATCATTTCGTAAGAATAAGCTCACGAAAAAGCTCAATCGAGCTACGGATCCTTACGGATCCGGGTTCTATCTCTCAGGCTTTCACCTTAGAAAAGGAACCGGAAAAAGATTGGGAATTGTATGAAGACGCGATATCCCAGTGTTTTCCCCGTGCCTCTTCGAAAGACGGCTGCCAGAAAACCGATGATAATCAGCGATGAAGGTTCTTATAGAAAAGAGTCTCTTACAAAAACTTTAAATATTTTGAATATTCAAGATCTGCGTTACACTCCGACAAAGTCGATTCTCAGTTATCCGTTTCCGTAATTCAGAAAAGTTCCCAGCGCGGGAGCATCACTGCTCCCGCTGCCGGAAAGTCCTAATTACCTAAGTAACTGGAGGACAGACTGAGGTCTTACGTTAGCTTGTGCTAACATAGCAGTACCGGATTGTACTAAGATTTGATTCTTAGTGAACGATACTGTTTCCTCTGCCATATCCGCGTCCCTGATTCTCGACTCTGAAGCTTGGATGTTCTCGTAAGCTACCATCAGGCCTTTAGAAGCGTGCTCTAAACGGTTGAAGTAAGCTCCGAGGTTTGCTCTTTGTTTGTTGATCTTCATTAAAGCATCGTCCAAAAGTCCGATTGCTTCGTTAGCCCACTCTGCAGTGGACAAGGTCAACAGAGATCCGTCAGCTTTGATCAGGTTCAATGCCTTAGCGGTCATAGTTGCGATATAAACGCGTTCCCTCTGGTGCTGGTTCGGTCCGATGTGGAACCACATAGAAGCGGTTCTTGATCCACGAGCGAAATCGCCTTGGAGCAATGCCATCTTGTTGAACTCTGCTTGGGAGGAAATACGATCAATCTCATCTACGAGCTGAGAGACTTCTACTTGGATCATCTGACGGTCTTCAGCACCGTAGATACCGTTGGAAGATTGGATAGCAAGTACGCGGATCCTTTGGATGATATCGTTAGTTTCCTGAAGATATCCTTCCGTAGTTTGGATCAGGGACATGCCGTCCTCAGTGTTTCTCTCCGCTTGGCGAAGCCCTTTCACCTGAGTTCTCATCTTCTCAGAAACAGCAAGACCGGAAGCGTCGTCGCCGGCACGGTTGATACGCATACCGGAAGATAGAGCTTCCATGTTTTTTGCCACTTCGTTGTTCTGGAACTTCAGAACGCGGTGGGAGTTAATCGCGGCTAAGTTATGGTTAATGATCATTTGTTTCCTCCTTGAAACTTAAGATCATGAGCCCGGCATCCGTGCCGGGATCTTGCGCTGGTTTGGTTTTGGTCTTTTTTATATATTTAAAATGAAGGTCTCGAAATCAGAGAAAACCCTAGAATTCTGAGATTCCTTCAAATATATCTTCGGTGGAGAGAAGGTCCGGAATTAATTTTCACGATTTCAGCATGAAATCGGTCATTTTTGATCATTTTAGGCTGTTTTAGCCTGTTTTTGTTAGTAGGAGAGAAAGGATTTAGAGGATTTTTTTTAGATTTTTTTAAGCCACTTTGGGCTCATCTAAAGGTTCGAACGATTCGCAAATTTCCATAAGCATTTTTTTAGAAAAAGCCAGGGGGAATCTCAAGCAGAAGCAAAAATCCAATCCTCTCTAAAATTCCCCGAAAACATCCGCTGCAGCTCGCAACCCGGATATGATTTTCCCCTACTCCGATCTTTAGTGGGACTTCACTTTTAACGGAGACGGAACAGAGCGCATCCTCATCTCTCCCATGGATAAAGCGAGAAGATAAGCAAACAACATTCCTGCGGATAAAAATCCCAATACCAGAATTAGCTTCCAATTCCCGTACACTAACTGCAAAAAATTCCAAGAATCATAAAGAAGCGAAACTGGATCTTCTAACAAGTCCCAGGAGTTCCAACGATAGAATCTACCTATACAGATTCCAAAAACAGTAAGTGGAGAAATGAAAACGATAAGAGTCCATCCAAACCACTGACTGATCCGATCATTCAAGACCAACTGTATAATCCTCAAAGAAATAAAACCAGAAAATAGTCCGCACCATGCAAAGGAAAAGATCATTAATATATCGAACCAGATCGGAATAGAATTTCTAGCTCGTAAATGCACGAAGTCAGTTACGATATAAGGAGCATTAGGAAAGAAGAGCAACCAAACGACTCCTAAAACCAAAAATATAAGATCTATCTTTCGCTTTCTAAATTCATAATATACATACGCAAAATAAGAAATTCCCAAAGGAACAATTGCTAGAAACAAATTCCAGATTAAAAAGGAAAATGCCTTTTCCTTAGAGACCGAGATACGAGTGGCGATCAGGAAAACACTTACAAAACAACTTAAGGAGAGAACGAATAATTGTTGGATAAAAGGAATATTAAAAATGTATTTCATACTATTTGTGCCTGCAAAGATCCTTTCAGGGGAAATCAAATCCCCTAAAAGGAAATAATGGAATTAAGAAGGGATCTGGTCCTCTTTTGCTCCAAAGGAATACCAATCCACATTTCTAGTTAAATGCATGAATCCTGCGAGAACGAAGAATATCGCCAATGAACCTAAGAGCAATGCGTTCTCTTCAGAGGCGAGGATCACATACAAGAATGTGTAGAGAATTGTAAAATATCCTCCTGCAAGATATCCTCTCTTTTTATCCTGTAGTACTGAGCCCGCATAATAGGAGATCAATGCCGATACGGAGATAGAAGCACATACATATGCCCAATTGAATCCGATATGTTCCGAAAGAGAAAGATTCAAAATATAAAACACAAGCATTGCCACCCCTATCATCAAATATTGGAGCGGATGCAGTATCTTTCCCCCGAAAATCTCTAGCAAGAAGAACAATGTAAAACTTGCAGCTAAGAACAAGATCGCATATTTTAGGGAGCGCTCCGATTTCAAATATTGATCGGCAGGAATGATTAAACTAACTCCGTATGCAGAACTTATAATGGAATCCACATAGGAATCGTTCATATATTGTATGACTTGCGGATAATTTCTTGCGAAATAAGAAGATTCCCATACCGCTTGAAACCCATTTTCAGTTACGGATCTTTCATTCGGCAAAATAGAACCTACGAAAGAAGGATCTTTCCAATCCGAGCTCATTTTGATAGTGCTCGTTTTTCCAGTCGGGACTACATAAATCCAATCCGAACCCTTTAATGGAATTTCTATCGAGAAGGAAAAGTGATCACTTCCTTCCTTTGTTACGAATTTCGTATGAAGTCCGGCAGGGAAAAAATTGGAAGAAGAACCCGGCTGCAAAATCATTTCCTTTCCAGCCAAATTGAACTTAACATCCTTTCCGATTCCTTTCGGATCTAAAACGGAAAGAATGACTCTAGATTGAGACCATAAGATTTTCTTGGTTCTTGCGGGAAAATCCGTAAGAGTTGGAGATTTAAAACTTCCTTCCATCTTGAAATCTCCAGTAAAAAGCACTGTCTCAAAAATGGATCTTTTTCTCTTCTCCGCTTTCAGATCCGAATTTACAGTTAGGGTTTCCGGCAGAATATAAATTTCTCCGCTTTCGCTATCTACTTCCTCTTCGCCTTGTTCCTTGTCATTTTTGATCTTCTCCAATTTATAAGGGACCACCAAGAAAGGACCTGCGATCCTTTGGCTCCCTCCCCATTTGGAATTGATTTCTTGGACCGCTTCTCTCGATCTTTCCTGCCTTTCGCTGACCAAGCCGCTCATCATAGATAGCGGGATCACAAACCCGATCAGCATCGTACCTAAAATCAATACTCGAATGCTTACGGAAGTTTTTAATTTGCTCATACTTTCATTCCTCTTTGGGAAAGTATCTGCGAATCCTGTGAGAGGATTATGAGGGCTTTATGTGGATTTTGTGAGGAAGTAAAATTTAGGAACGAATTGGGATGGAAAACTTAGAAATCACTCCCCCAGCCCAATTGTATATTTCTATCTTACCTGAATGCAATTCAGCGACTTCCTGAACGAACGCAAGTCCGAGCCCCGAACTCTTTCTACCAGTATCCGGACGAGGCAAGGAGTAAAATCGTTCAAAGATCCGAGCAAGAGCATAATCAGGGATATTTGGGCCCTCGTTTTGGATTTCCAGAAACCATTCCCCATTTTCGGAAATCCCAGTTTGGATGCCGATCTGAGTATTTACATAAGAGAAATCTAAAGCATTTTGGAGAAGATTCCTAAACGCAGTCGTTAGAAAGAATCGATTTCCATCCAAAGAAATATCTTGCCCGGATACACTTAGTTTAATTTTCTTTCTATCAGATTCTGCCGAAAATGAATTTACAACTTCGGTTAAAATTTCCTCACTACGCAAACCTGTTTGGATCTCTAAACTGGAAACATTCTCCAAAGCGCTGAGCTCCAATAATTTTTCGATTACCGTCTGCATCCTTTTACTTTCTAATTGGATGTTTTGAAGAAGAGGCTGTAACCTGTTTGGATCCTCCGATAATAATTCTACAGAAGCAAGTATAGAAGAAAGTGGGCTTTTGATCTCATGAGTCAAAACCTGCACGTAATTTTCCACATATTCCTTGCCTGCTATCTCTCTCACAAGTTGATCCATTTGCTCCCCTAACTCTCTGATTTCAGGGACTCCTATCTTAGGAAGACTAGGACGTTTCTTAGAGCGCAAAGCTGAAACATAACCGGATAACTTTCGGATGGGGGAAAAAATAAAATAAACCGCTACGCAAAATACAAGAGAAATAAAAACAGCAACAAGAAGGCTGATCCGATAGAATTTTTCCTTAGCAAAATCAATGAAAGGTAATATACTCGCCTTCGGTTTTATTAGGGTAAGAACTCCCGCAATCCTTCCTTTAAAATAAATGGGAGCCGCTATGAATATCGCGCTCTCCGTATCATTCTTTCCTAATTTGCTCGATCTCACTCCGTATTTTCCTTTTAAAGTGAGAAATACATCGTTGTATCGAGAATAATCCTCTCCCGTTCTCTTTCCGGAAGAATCGTAAGCCACAATTCCGTTGGCGTTTGTTACGTAGAACTCCAGATCAATTTTTCGTTTTGTATGACTATAGATCTTAGCTTCAAAGGCTTTTCCCTTAGCCTTCTCGAAAGAATCTCCTAATACATGGTTGATATTGGATTGAAATGGAAGATTGGGATGTTTTAAAAGTTCTTGTTCTATAAGAGAAGAGAGAACATAAACCGTATCGTTCATGGACTCTTCGACAGTTTCCATGTAACGTGGTCGAATCGATTCTTCGATCTTATCTACTAGGTAATAAAATCCGATCGAGAACGCAAAAAAAAACCGACGATGATCCGGATCCAAAGACTCATAAGGACTCCTTTAAACCATATCCTTGTCCCCTTCTGGTCTCTATAGGATCCAAGTCGGGACGAATCTCTTTTAGTCTAGCTCTCAAGTTTTTGATCACAGTATCCACCGCTCGATCAAAACTATCTTCCGGCTCGGTCCAGACCAAATCCATAATTTCCTCTCTGGTAAAAATTTTACCTCTTCGTTTGATGAATAATACGAGAGTTTTATATTCGTAAGGTGTTAGACTTAAGGACTTTCCGTGATAATAAATGAGCTTTCTTTCCTCGTCCGTTACGAAATCTGTAAACTTTTCTTCCGTGTTCCCGTCGTATCTTCGAAGCACAGCACGGATCCGAGCGACCAATTCTCTCGGGCTAAACGGTTTTATCATATAATCATCGGCGCCTAGTTCTAAGCCGAGAACCTTGTCCAGTTCGGATTCCCTTGCCGTGAGCAATATTACCGGGATAGAATATTTCTTTCTAAGTTCTTTTAATACCTCGAACCCATTCGAATCAGGAAGGCCGACGTCTAATACAAGTAGATCCGGAGATTCGGACATAAGAGCAAAACAATCTTTGCTAGTCATCGCAGTCAAAGCCCGAAAGCCTTCCGACTCAAGGACCATACGGATCGTATCAATGATCCCAGGTTCATCTTCAGTAACAAGAATCGTTCGAGCAGAGTTCATTCAGAAAAAGGAAATCGCAAACTTCTCCTAAGGAAAGGAAAATTTTTTCCTGCAGAAGCTTTTCCTTTTTTTCGAGAATTTTCGAAATCGGTTTGCATATCCCAGTTCCACAACGATAGTTTGTGATTGTTTTAAAATTCCCCTACCCACTATGAGCCAACCTAAAACAAAAAAAGAAACCCAAGATCTTTTCGAACTCTACAGACAAATGCTCCTGATCCGTCGCTTTGAAGAAGCTTCCGCCAAAGCATACAGCATGGGAAAGATAGGAGGCTTCTGCCATTTATACATCGGTCAAGAAGCAGTCGGCGTAGGAGCAATCTCCGCTCTAGAAGAAAAAGATTATATAGTTTCCACATATAGAGATCACGGGCACGCACTCGCAAGAGGCTTAGAGCCAAAGTCTCTCATGGCGGAATTATTCGGAAAGAAGACCGGGATCGTATCCGGAAACGGCGGCTCCATGCACTTTTTCGATAAAAAGAAAAACTTCATGGGTGGCCACGGCATTGTAGGAGGCCATATCTCTCTCGCAGCTGGGATCGCGTACGCCTCTAAGTATAGAGAAGACCAAGCAGTCACTCTCTGCTTCTTTGGAGAAGGTGCTGCCAATATCGGCTCCTTTCATGAAGGAATGAATTTAGCAGCCATCTGGAAACTTCCACTCGTAATGATCTGCGAAAACAATCATTATGCGATGGGAACTCCTGAATATAGAGCCTTATCCGTAAAAGATGTATCTGTAAGAGCCGCAGCCTATGATATTGCTAGAGATCATATTGAAGGGGACGAGGTCCGCAAGGTAAGAGACCACGTCAAGGTCGCAGTCGAAAGAGCTAGAAGAGGAGAAGGTCCTACTCTGATGGAAATTTCCACATATCGATTCAGAGGACATTCTATGTCCGACCCTGCAAAATATCGAACAAAAGAAGAATTAGAAAAATATAAACAAGGTGACCCACTTATTAAGGCCGAAAAAGACCTGATCGGTTCCGGCTGGGCTACAGAAGATCTTTCTAAATTGGATGAGACCATCGCAAAGCAAATAGAAGAGGCAGTGGACTTCGCGGAGAAAAGTGAAGAACCTCCTTTAGGCTGGCTCTATAAACATGTTTATGCGGAGAACGTATAATGGCAGTCCTAACATATAGAGAAGCTCTCAATAGAGCAATGACTGAAGAAATGGAGAAGGATCCGAATATCTTTCTCATGGGAGAAGAAGTAGGACACTATGAAGGAGCCTACAAGGTTTCCCAAGGAATGCTCGCAAAATTCGGAGAGAAACGAGTGATAGACACTCCTATCTCGGAGAATGGATTTGCAGGAGTCGGAATTGGCGCCGCCATGGTAGGCCTAAGACCGATCATCGAATTCATGACTTGGAACTTCTCACTTGTTGCGATAGATCAAATCATCAACTCAGCCGCAAAAATGAATTATATGAGTGCGGGACAATTTCCGATTCCGATCGTATTTAGAGGTGCAGGAGGCGCCGGGGGAAGATTGGCAGCTCAGCACTCCCAGTCCTTCGAGAGTTGGTATGCTCATATTCCTGGGTTAAAGGTGCTCGCTCCTTATACTCCAGCAGATGCATACGGGCTCCTAAAAACTTCCATTCGAGATAATAATCCTACCATCTTTATAGAAAGCGAAGTATTATACGGAAGCAAAGGAGAAGTTCCCGAAGGAGAATTCTCCATCCCTATGGGAAAGGCTGATATTAAAAGAGAAGGAACCCAACTTACCATTGTTAGTTGGTCTCGCGCGCTCATGTATGTGCTTCCCGCTGCTGAAAAATTAGCAAAAGAAGGCATTTCCGTCGAAGTACTGGATCTACGAAGCATCCGTCCTTTAGATGAGGAAGCAATTCTTGCCTCTGTTCGAAAAACGAACAGAGCTCTCATCGTAGAAGAAGGTTGGAATGTGGCAGGATTCGGAGCACAGGTTGCGTATCTCATTCAAAAGGACGCATTCGATTATCTGGATTGCCCGGTTGAAAGGATAACTCAAGAAGATGTGCCGATGCCTTACGCGGCCAACCTGGAGAGGTCTTCCCTTCCGAGCGAAGAAAAGATAATTAATAAAGTCAGAAGCATGATTAAGTAATTCAGAATATTCTAATATTAATATATTATAATTAGGCAAAATTATATGGCAAAAATATCCGAGATGACCCAACTTTCTCCGACGATGTCCGAAGGAGTTCTGGTCAAATGGCTCAAGAAGAAGGGAGACTCTGTTGCCCCGGGAGAGATCCTCGCCGAGGTCGAAACGGATAAGGCTGTCATGGAAATGGAAGCCTTCGACGCAGGGGTAATATTGGAGATTTTGGCTCAAGAAGGAGCAAAATTACCAGTAGGTGCTCCTGTTGCAGTCATCGGAAAAGAAGGAGAAGATATTTCAGCAATTCTCGCCGAGGCAAAATCCAGAGCGATCGCCTCCCCTTCTTCGGAAGCGAGTGCTCCTGCAGCCCCTTCTCCGGAGAAAAAGGCCGAGACACAAAAACCAGTACCAGCAGTAAGCTCTTCCCCTTCTCCTGTAGTCGCAACAGAAGAACCTGAGCCTGTAAAAGAATCCAGCGTCACTCGAGGTCTTTCTAACTCTGCCTTGGAAGGAAGGATCAAAGCTTCCCCTCTTGCCAAAAAGCTCGCCCAAGAATCAGGAATTGATCTCTCTCGAGTTAGAGGCACAGGCCCCGATGGAAGGATCATTAAACGTGATATTGAAAATGGGATTTCTTCCACCTTCGAATCAGCTTCTCCTTTTGCAGGACAAGCATTCCAAGAGGAAAAACTTCCTATTTCAGGAATGAGAAGGACAATCGCTTCCCGCCTAGTTCACTCCAAGACTCACCAGCCTCATTTCTATCTGGATATGGAAATCGATGCGGAACCTTTGGCCCTTCTTCGCGAAAACCTCAACGCTGACTTAAAAGCGTCGGGAGAAGAGATCAAACTCAGCTTGAACGATTTTATTATCCGCGCCTCGGCACTCGCACTTCGCAAAGTTCCGGAAGTAAATTCGTCCTGGAGAGAGGATCATATTCTCAAGCATGGAAGAGTAGATATTGGGGTCGCAGTTTCCATCGAAGGCGGGCTTATCACTCCTTATGTAAGGAATGCAGACAGGCGTTCCGTTCTCGAGATCGGTAAAACGGTAAAAGAGCTTGCTTCCCGCGCAAGGGAGAGGAAACTCAAACCGGAAGAGTTTTCGGACGGAACATTTACCGTTTCCAATTTGGGAATGTTCGGTGTGGATCGTTTCGCTGCAGTTATCAATGAACCCGAGGCGGCGATCTTAGCCGTAGGGAATGTGGTGGCAAAACCGGTGATCAAGAACGGAGCCATCGTTGCAGGCAAGACTCTTTCAGTCTGCCTCTCTTGCGATCATAGAGTGGTAGATGGCGCGGTCGGTGCCGGCTGGTTGGAAGTATTCCGAAATTTTCTAGAGCATCCGCTTCGACTACTCGCTTAATAGTTTCCAATTTGGCGGAAGGGAAAGTGGACAAGGACTCCAATCTAATTGCTCGAGACCAAAAAGTAAAAAAAGCAGCATTATTGCTTCTTTCCTTAGAAAAGGAAGCGGCAGCCAAGGCCTTGGCCCAATTGGATGAAAAGCTGATCGAAGAGATCGTCCAAGAAATGGCCAAGATCAAATCCGTCTCCAAGGCGGATAAAGAAGCCGCCCTACTCGATTTTCAGGATTCACTCAAAGATCTTACCGGAGAATCAAGAGGAGGGATAGATACCGCAAGAGAATTGCTCTATCATTCCCTCGGAAAGGAAAAGTCCGAAAGTATATTAGGAAAACTAGATAGAAGAGATACGGAAGAGGATTTTTCCTTTTTGAACGATGCAGAGCCGCAGACATTGGCCCATCTTCTCGCTCCGGAACATACGCAAACAATTGCAGTTACCCTTGCCTTCTTGCAGCCTAAAAAAGCCGCTGAGACTTTGAAATTCCTCCCGAAAGAATTGCAGAGCAAAGTGGCAGTTCGTCTCGCAAATACAACCAAGACTCATCCGGATGCAATCCGACAAATTGCAAAAGTCTTAAAGAAGAAGTACGAGCAAAGGGACAAATCCGAGTTCAGCGAAGCAGGAGGAGCGGAAGCTCTCGCAAGCATCCTGAACCACATGGACAAATCCATGGAAGAAACGATCTTGAAAGAGTTAGAAGAGCATTCTCCGGAACTTGCTTCTCAAGTGAGAGAAAAACTCTATACCTTCGAAGATGTGTTGCTACTCAATTCTAAGGAAATGCGAATCCTAATCAATCGATTGGGAGGAGATGATATCATCGCAGTTGCACTTAGAGGCGCTGCAGAAGGGATCAAGTCTCATTTCTTTGAGGCAATGTCAAAGAACCGAGCAAATGATATCCTGGAAGGTATGGAAATCCGAGGCAAGGTAACTCTCAAAGAAATTACTGACGCGAGAAATAGTATTCTAACGCTTTTAAGAGATTTGGAAGAGACCGGCGAGATTATCCTGAAAAAAGATTCGGAAGAATTTATTTAATCCGGAGTAATTTAATTTTATGAACAATATTTGGAAACGATTGGCAAAGCTTACAGTAGGTTTCCTGCTATTCCTTCTCATTGTAGTAGCAATCTATATCGGAGCAACCTGGGCTTCTGACAAACCCGTAAGTGAACTGCAACGATGGGCTGCACCTCCTTCTACATTTATCGATGTGCTCGGTATGAAAGTGCATTTGCGCGATGAAGGCCCTAAGACAGATCCTCATCCTCTTGTACTGATCCACGGAACAGCATCGTCCCTGCATACTTGGGATGGTTGGACAGAAAATTTAAGATCTTCCCGCAGAGTAATTCGATTCGATATGCCTGCTTTCGGTTTAACAGGACCTTCTCCGGATCATAATTATTCCATGGATCGATATGCAGAATTTGTAATGGCTGTTTTAGATCATCTAGAAATAAAACGTTCTATCATTGCTGGGAATTCTCTCGGCGGGAACATCGCTTGGTACACCGCTCTCAAGCATCCGGATCGCTTTGAAAAATTGATCTTAGTGGATTCCGGCGGATACAAAGCTGTATCACTTTCCGTCCCGATAGCATTTCGGATCGCGAGGATCCCGATACTTCGCAATATCGCAAACAGCATTTTACCCAGAAATATTATTGCTTCCAGTCTCAAAAATACCTACGGAGATCCTTCTAAAGTAACTGAAGAACAGATCGATCGATATTATGATCTCGCTTTAAGAGAAGGAAATCGAAAAGCATTGGGAGAGCGTTTCCAACAGATGAAACCCGGAGAGATGGAAGATCGCATCCGCGAACTCCGTATCCCTACTCTGATCCTATGGGGAAAATTGGACCGCTTAGTTCCTCCGGAAAATGCGGAACGTTTTCATAAAGACATTCCAGGAAGCAAACTTGTCTTCTTTGATACTCTGGGTCATATTCCGGAAGAAGAAGATCCGGTTCACACAGTGGAAGTTGTGAAAGATTTTATTAAGTAAGACGAGAGGAATTTCGGAGCTGACGGGACTCGAACCCGCGACATCCTGCGTGACAGGCAGGCACTCTAACCAGCTGAGCTACAGCTCCTTTTATGAAGAACATAATTTCCAAGCGATCTCGTGGGTCAATTCGTTTCTCTGAAAAAGGGATGAATTTTTAAGTCCCTTCCATAGCCTTTCCCAAAGATCGGTTTTTCCGATAGAAATCGGCCCAAGATAGATGCTCCACGAAAAAAAGCCAAAGGATTTATTGGAAGATAGGATCTTCACTCTTTCTAATTTCCTATCCGTATCCAGAGTCCTACTTCTTCCTTTTTTCATTCAATTCACTCGAAAACATATAGAGTCCCCTCGTAGTGGTGAATATTTACTCCTTGCGATCGGTACCTGCGTTCTCGCAGTTCTCACTGATTTTCTGGATGGATTCTTGGCTCGTTTGCTCAGCCAAGAATCGGTATTAGGGAAATATTTAGATCCGATTTGCGATAAGATCGTAACCATAGGCGGTCTTTCCGTGATCGTTCATTACTATCAATTTCCACTTTGGATCCTTCTCATTTATATCCTAAGAGAGCTCTTGGGAGTTTGGTTAGGTGGATTTCTCTACTTAAAGAGAGGAATCCAAGGAAAACCGAACTGGTGGGGAAAATTCGGAGTCGGGCTCGTTGCAGTAAGCGTGCTCTGGTATATGACCCTTCCTCTGGTCGGTCCCCTTTTGGAAGAAACTCACTTCTTTCAGCATCCTGAATATTCGGGCTATGTCCTTGTTCTCATCCTGATCCTTGGCGTCGTTGCTTATGCTCGCAGATACTGGGATATAGTTTTCCATCCGGAAAGATTCAAGTTGGATCCGGAAGACAAAAAGCAGAAGAAGAAATACCAACTGGTCTAAGTCGGAATACTTGATCGAATTTCCTTGACAGGTCCAAGCCCTCACCCATGCTGTCAATCGCGACCGCTCGGGTGGTGGAATTGGTAGACACGCAAGCTTGAGGTGCTTGTGCCGGTTCGGTGTAGGGGTTCGAGTCCCCTCTCGAGCAAATGCTTCTACCTAAAAGACCTCTCCTCACTTCGAAAAAATCGAATCCTCAGTAGAACTTTTATGGCATCCGGTCCTCTCTCCGTTAAAGAATTCTTAGATAAAGCCAAACTTGTTTCTTATGGTTTTTTCGGATTACTTCTTCTTTTCCTCATTCTGTTCTTCTCCGCTCCCTTTCTCTTGGTATCGAAAGCGGATCCAAAAAAATCGGACGCACTCATCGTAGAAGCGATCGAAACTGGAAAAAAAGATAAGTTCAAACAAGCAGCTGCCCTCTGGAAAAAAGGCTTAGCCCCAGTTATCGTAGTATTATATTCTCCCGTTACTCCAGAATCCGATATAGGTATCTCCTCGGATGTAACGAACTCACTCCAAGCATACCTAACGTCTCTTGGAGTGGATGAAAATAAGGTCCTCGTGTACACAATCCAGGCTGGACCTCAGGAATTTCCCAAAACACTTCTGAAGATCGCCTTGGATCGTCAGTGGAAGACTTTTCTTCTCATAGGAAAGGAATTCGATTCGGCCACTCTTCTTCGTTTATATAGAAGCGTTTTGGAACCTGCTGAGATCTATATCGCAGTCTCCAAAGTGCCGGAAGGAATCGGCTCAAGCGACTGGTTTTTGAAACCTAAAAGCTTGGAGTCTATCTTAGGAAGACTCGCAAAGCATTTATATTTGATCATATTAGGAAATTAGAAATGTCTCAAGAACTCAAAGAAACGAACGAACTCATACAACAAAGGATCCAAAAAATCGAAGGCTTAAAGGAGAAGGGAATCGATCCCTACCCGATTCGGTTCTTTCCGGATTCAGACTCAGCTTCCTTGATCGAAGGCTATGCTAAGAATCCAAGCGGCCCGGACAAAAAGTTTCTCTTAGGCGGAAGACTTCATTCCAAGAGAGTCATGGGAAAGGCAAGCTTTGCCCATCTGAAAGACAAGAGTGGTGTCATCCAGCTCTATGCAACTAGAGATGATCTTGGAGAAGAGAATTATTCCTTATTCAAAAGTTTCGATTTGGGAGACCTGATCGGGATTGAAGGATATCTTTTCCAAACCCAAAAGGGAGAGACGACTCTTCATTTAACCTCTGTCACTCTACTTGCAAAATGCATTCGCCCTCTTCCAGTTGTGAAAGAGAAAGACGGCGTTGTATATGATGCGTTCGCAGACGTGGAGCAAAGATATAGAATGCGCTACGTGGATCTAGTAGTCAACGATCAAGTACGAGATACATTCATTACAAGAAGTAAGATCGTTTCTGAGATCCGCAATTTTCTCACTTCTGAAGGATTCTTAGAAGTAGAAACCCCAATGATGCAACCGATCGCAGGGGGAGCCGCAGCTAGACCTTTCGTCACTCATCATAATACTTTGGATATGCAGCTATTCCTAAGAATCGCGCCTGAGCTTTACTTAAAAAGGCTGATCGTAGGCGGACTCGACCGCGTCTTCGAATTAAATCGCAACTTCAGGAACGAAGGAACTTCTACCAAGCATAATCCAGAGTTCACCATGATGGAAGCTTATATGGCTTACGGCGATATGGGCAAGATGTTAGAACTTACAGAGAAACTAATCACTCAGGTTGCCCAAAAGATCTGTGGTACTCTTAAGATTAAATACGGGAATGATCTCATCGATCTCAGCCCTCCTTGGAGAAGAGTGAAATACGTGGATATTATCAAAGAATATTCCGGAATAGACTTCTCCCAAGTAAAAACCTTAGAGGAAGCAAAAGAGAAAGCTTCTTCTGTCAAGGTAGATGCAAGCAAATGCACTTCTATATGGAAAGTTGCGGACGAAGTATTCTCGGAGAAAGCGGAGCCGAATCTTCTTCAACCAGTATTCGTTACGGATTATCCGAAAGAGCTTTCTCCTCTAGCAAAATCAAATCCGAATAATCCAGGTTATGTGGAAAGATTCGAGCCTTATATCGTAGGCAGAGAGATCGGAAATGCTTTCTCAGAGCTAAACGATCCTTTCGATCAGAAAGAAAGATTCGAAGAGCAAGTAAAGCAGAGAGAAGCAGGAGACGACGAAGCGTTCATGATGGACGAAGATTATATCCGAGCCCTCGAATACGGAATGCCACCTACGGGAGGACTTGGGATCGGAATAGACAGATTAGTAATGCTTCTTACCGATTCTCATTCGATTCGCGACACCATTCTCTTCCCGCTCATGAGACCGGAATAAGAAAAAACTAAATTAGTGATTCGTAATCATTAATTTAGACTGGGCATCCAGTTTTTCTTTCAGATCCTTTAGAAGGGATTTCAGACCATCCGCATTCGAAGCAGAAAGCGCGAAAGTGGTCGTATTATCTCTGGAAGAAAAACTCAATTGGATCTCTTTCGCGTTTAATACCTTATCCGTTAAATCCGCAGGAAGAATGGAAACGACTCGAACTGTATCTCCGAAGTCGGTAGAAGTCTTTCTGAGATTATGCCAGGTTTGATCCAACTTGATCGAGATCCCGATCGGAAAGCTTTCCTCGAAGGAACTCATATAGTATTCGATAAAGAGAGGCTTATCTCCCGTCTTATTATTTAAGATTCCCTTAAAATTCAAAGATCCGGGTTTACCCTGACTGCAAAACCAAGACGTAGGACAAAGCGGCCCGGAACGTAAAACTGTCTGCTCCACTACCGGCTCCGGCAAAACCTGGATTCTTGCAGAACAACCCGGAAGAGCGATAACTAGGAAGGAAAGAAAAAGGGACGCGATAGAAGGAAGAGAAATTCGGGCAAACATGAGTCGGATATAAATCTCCCAGGTAGATTTTCAGCTCCATTCTTCCCCACTTGCCTGAAAGGTGAAGTAAAAAATCCGTTTTCAGAGAAGCAGTGGAAAAGTTCCATGGCAATAGAACTATGATTTCCTATCCAAAAGAAAAGATCAATGTCCTCCTGCTGGAAAACGTGCACCAAGATGCATTCAACCTCTTCCAAAAAGACGGTTTCAATGTTCGCCTTCTTCCCCAAGCGCTGAGCGAGGAAGAGCTTTTGAAAGAGATCGAAAATGTTCATGTTCTCGGTATCAGAAGTAAGACCAATGTTACCGCTCCGGTTTTGAATAAGGCGAAACGACTGATGACCGTAGGCTGCTTTTGCATAGGCACAAACCAAGTGAATCTGGCAGAAGCGGAGAAGAAGGGAATTCCCGTTTTCAATGCTCCCTACTCTAATACTCGTTCCGTAGCTGAATTAGTAATCGCAGAAGTCGTAATGTTAGCCAGAAGAGTTCCGGATCATATTCGAAACACCCACGGCGGGGTCTGGAATAAGATCTCTAAAAATTGCTTCGAAGTCCGAGGAAAGACCTTAGGAATCGTAGGATACGGACATATAGGAAGCCAAGTTTCCGTCCTCGCGGAAGCGATGGGCCTGAAAGTGGTTTATTATGATGTGCAGACTGTACTTCCTTTAGGAAATGCAACTCCGATCGACTCTTACCAAGAGTTACTTTCTGTTTCTGATTTCGTTACCTTCCATGTTCCTGAAACTCCGGAAACGATGAATCTTTACGGAGCAAAAGAGATCAAAGCCACCAAGAAAGGCGCTTATATCATAAATTTATCCCGAGGAAAGGTAGTAGATCTGGAGGCATTGGCCGACTCGATCAAGGCGGGCCATATTGCAGGAGCAGGAGTAGATGTTTTTCCGGAAGAACCGGAATCCAATAACGATCCGTTTATCACTCCTATGCAGAATCTACAAAACGTGATCTTGACCCCTCATATCGGAGGCTCTACAGAAGAGGCTCAGAAGAATATAGGTTCAGAGGTTGCGAGTAAACTTTTGAAATTTGTAAACAATGGTTCTACTACGTTTGCGGTGAATTTTCCGAATCTGGAATTGAACCCGATCCCGCAGGGAATGTACAGGATCCTAAACGTTCACAAGAACCAACCTGGATTCTTGAAAGATATCAACAGCATGGTTTCGGAAATTGGGGCCAATATCAGTTCTCAACATCTGGGAACTAGCGCAGAAATCGGATATCTTTCTATGGTCATCAATATGAACGTAGGCGACGAGCTGAAGGAAAGAATAGAGAAACATCCCGGTTCCATCAAAACCAGAATTCTCTACTGAAACCTTCCTGCATTTTGTTTGGTTTGGTCTAAGATCGCTTAGGCCAAACACTTACGTTTGTATTCTCTCAGGGAAACGATCCCGCTCTTTTAGAAAAGCGATTTCGGAATAAAATATTTCCAAACTAAGAACTAAATGGAACCATTTCGCTTAATAAATTAGCATTTGAACCTTTGCATATTGGAAGAAGTTTCCTAAATGCAAGATCTCATTTCTCCTACAAAGCTCTGTTTACACTTTCAAAAACCTAGAAATCCATTCAATCTCCTGCTACATTTCCGAATTCGTTCGTTATATTAGAGAAAGACATAATATTTTAGTGCATTGCACGAATTTCTTCCGATCCCCAGCCAAATAAGGAATTACTGGTATAGAACTTGCTTCTTAAGTAAGGAGCGCTGGTCCGATGGATTTTCTCGATATCGTAAGGGGATCTTAATCGGAACGTAAGCGATCTAAATTAACCTTCAAAGGAATGATCGGGAGGACGCCGCCATGAAATACAATAGAATCCCTTCTACCCTTAATGTAGGCTTTCAGGTGCTGGACAATTCCAAGCTCAGGATTGCGGAAAATGTTCTGGTGGGAATCGTTCATAGAACGGACATCCCAATGGAACCAGGAACCAACCTATTCGTAAAAGTAGGAATGATCAGCCTATCAGGGTCCATTGATATCCCTATGAAAGTCATCAAGTGTGACCGAGTTTCCGATTCGGAATATGATGTTTTTCTGAATTATACGGAAAAGGATTTTGCTAAGATCCGAGAAATAGAAGTCCTGATCCAAGACCTGGCTTAAGCCGCTATCTTTTTCTCATCGGATACAAAAACACCGGGGACATCCCCGGTGGTGATCTTTTAGACTCTTTGAGAATTCTCTCTCAGAGACAGATTGTTTAGGCTACGAATAGATCCGCTTTCTGGATCATTGTTAAGGAAATTTTACTTGGGCTGGATTTTTCTGGGAAGTAAACGATTTCTTCTCCGATGAGTCTGCGATTTTTATCCAATTCGACTACGGAACCGTCTTTTAGATGTAAGATGATATCGATTCCACGATAGTTCACGTATCTTTCTAATTGCTCTTTAAATTTGCTGCTCACCATGTGCGCTCCCTACTACCAAACGTTGGGAGGAAGCGTATTTGAGTACGGTAAAAGTACAAGTTTTTTTTATTTAATTCCTCATAAATTCTTTATGTCTCAAGAATTTTTAGTACTTAACATCCGTGAATAAATTTTACGTTAGACGACACCCAGTAGTACGTTAAACTTATTTACTTCAAATTTGTTTGGTAGAATTCACGAAGAAGGCCAACCACCGCTTCCGGACGATCGTGATGCATATTATGGCCAGCATCTTCAATCTCAGTATATGTTAAATCTTTAATATGAGAAAAGACTTCTTTCGAATCATCCAAGGCCAAGTGGGTTTTCTTTCCATAGATTACCAGAACCGGGCAGGAAATGCTTTCCCAAAGATGTCTAGTAAATTGAGGACTAATAAAAACAGGAGGACCATTTTTATAAGAAGGATCGCTCTTCCACATAAACCCATCCTCGCTGGGTTTAGTTAAGGTTTCCGTAATCTTTAAAAGTCTATCTTCAGGAAGTCTAGGATACATTGGAGCAAGCCTTGCTGCAGCCTCCGCGACAGACCGAAAACTTTTTTGGCGCTTTCTATCCTTCCCTGCAAGACTGATCTCCCAGGAATCCAGCCAAGATCGGAACCTTCTCCTTTCTTTTTCAGGATCCGGAATCGAACTGAATCCTTCCAAGGCGACTAAACTTTCCACTCTGTCGGGATAAAGGCCGGCAATCCGAGAACCCAAACCTCCTCCCATGGAATGACCTAAGATATGGAATTTTTCAGGTAAGAATTGAGTGATGAAGCTTCTAGTATCCACAAGAGGAAGCATGAAATGATAGAAACCTTCTCTCAGCCATTCAGAGTCGCCATGTCCTCGATAATCGAAGCGATAGAGATCGAAATATTCGGAGAGAAATTCTTCTTGGAACAGGAATGTTTGAGAGGAATCCATGAAGCCGTGAAGCATGAGCAACGCTCTGCCTTTTCCGTTATCTCTCTTTGCATAAGCGAGTTTATATCCGCCGGATTCGAAAAAGCCGGTTTCCTGCTTCGTGTTTTTAGGGTCAGTCAATTCCATAATCCGGATTCATTGTATATTAAAAACGAAAGGTGCAAACCATTCCTTTCCGTCAGTCTGGAATTTTGGAAGAGAAAGTCTTCTAATTTGTTCGATATCCCAACTTTCTTCTCCCGAAAATAAGGACAAGAGTCCATTTAGAAATTCGATGATGTCTCTGTTCCATTCTTCTCCAATGGAAGACAGTTCTCCTGTAGAAGCAAGGCTCTCGAATTTTTGCTTCGCCTTCTCCGCTTGCATTTTAGCGCCTCGAATATTAGGCTTAACGAAAATCTTATTTAAGGAAATCGCAAGTTGGATCCATCCATGCAGCAGAAAGCGTCTGCCTCCAGTCTCCTTCTTCCATTGAAATTCAAATACTTCATGGAGCTCGAAATATCTTCCGTCCAAGTAAAGTTTTCTTCCTTGTGACCAAGCAAAATCGAAAGTAGAGTTTGCCTCTTTTTCCGTTTTGATCTTTTCTAGAATAGAGAGTATTTCCGGATCAAATTCCATGTTCTCCCCAATGTGCGGGATCGATCTTAGGAAGCGGATTCTGAAAAATGGGAAGAATGTCCCTTACATACTTTCTTCTTCTCATGCCTAACAATACTGTCCCATTTTTTAATATAGATGCAAGATCGATCACCATCAAAGAAGAGAGACTTATAGGTTTGTATCCTTCTGAATGAAATTTTGCAATTAGGTCCGTATAAAGATTTGCGAGTTTTTCGGAAGAACGGATCCGGATCTGTTCCTCCAAATAAGGCAATACGGTATTCAATACTCGGATATATTCCTCGGCGGTCTCTTTTCCGTGTTCGGTGGAAAGTTCGTCCACTGTCTGCCTCAAAAGAGGGATCCATGATTTTTCAAGTAAGATCTGGAACTGCTCTTCCGTTTTGATCCGATCGCCGTATTCATTCCACAATGTGGAAAGTGTGTTCTTCTGAGAATTTGCCCCTAGTCTCTCAGTGAGAGAAGATTCGAGTTCGAGGATTTGTAGTAACTTCGACGGATTTTCCCCTTCTTCTCCGCTTGTACTGGAATAAGAGAGGCGAATCATTCCCTGTCCTGCCCGAAAAGAATTCAAAGGTCGGTTGATCAGTGGAAGAAGATCAAACTTTTCGCATAGATCTAGAAGAGTTTTTCCGTTTGAGTTCCGGTTTTTAATGAATCCATCCTCATACCAATTGCCGGGGAATTGGACCACGGCAAATCCATGCTCTTTGCCGCCGACTTCTTCTGCGATTTGTAGTATCTTCGACAAAGAACTATGAGAATACTCCTCTTCTGGGACTGGAAAGGTATTACTTGAGATCCCATAATACTGGATCTTCCCTTCCTTTTTACTCTTCTCCAGAAAAAGAAAAGCCTCTCGTATCCTTCGATAATATTCCACTCTAGCCTCGGCCCGCGGAACTCCCTTCTTCTCGGAGTGCATTAGAAAATATTCAGGATTGTGAAGTAAGAAGGCGTCAATGACGGAGAGTCCGAGCCTTTTGCGAGACCTCTCTAATTGGTCCTCTAAAAATTCAGGAGAAATGCAATGGTAGCATCCTGGCTGGTAATAGGTGATTTCCGGGAAAGGAACCTTCTCCTTGTTCCTGGATTCGACTAATTCCATATTCTTTCCCTGGATATAGCCTACTTTCGTGACTAAGAAGATTTCCTTTCTGGAACTCTTCTTTTTTGCAAAACTCTTGCGGAGCACTTGCCCAACCAAGTTCTCTGCTTCTCCGTCTCCGTAATTGGAGGAAACATCGATAAGATTCACTCCTGACTGAAGGGAAAATTCCAAAGCCTCTCTATGTTCGGGATCTCTCAAGGATACGCGATATCCTCCAAAGCCGACTCTGGATAATTTCATTCCTCTAAAATAAAAATAACCGGTCTTTTCCTCGAAGCGAGTAGACTTTTCCTTTTTTCCCTCTAGGAGATCTTCGAGATATAAAGTCCGAAATGGATCTAATCCAAGCATATTATAATGTTCCAAATTTCCGGATCGTGCTAAATGAGACCAAGTCTAAACTTTCTCCATAGAATGTCCATTTTTTGTCTTTTCGTTTAAAAGTGCTTTTCGTCTGAACCTGTTTTTTTATCCTACTTTGTAGGGGCATCGGGCCGAACGTTCGGTATGTTTCCCGATCCTTTTTCACACAAATCGATGACTTCTTCCTATATCCTCACAGGAGATTTTGAATGGATTTTCAAGCTGGATATCTAAGGTCTTCCATCGGTAGAAAAACTATCGTTGCGATTACCGGTATCATTTTCTTCGGCTTTGTATTCGTACACATGCTGGGGAACCTCCAGATCTTCCAAGAACCGGACAAGATTAATTCTTATGCCGAGTTCCTACAAAGCTTGGGCGGACTTTTATGGTTAGCTCGAGGAATTCTTTTGGTCGCTTTCGTTTTACACGTTTACTACGCGATCCAATTGTCCTTGGAAAACAAGGCCGCGAGACCGGTTGGCTACGTAAAAAATAGCACGATCCAAGCGACTCTTTCTTCCCGTTACATGGCATTGACAGGTTCCGTAATCCTCGCCTTCGTAATCTATCATTTGCTTCACTTCACGTTCGGAAAGATCCAACCTGAAAACTTCGCTCTTCATGAAACGATCGGCGATAAGCAAAGACACGACGTGTATTCCATGGTTGTTTTAGGATTTAAGAACATTTACGTTTCCATTTCCTATATAGTAGCAATGCTTCTTCTCGCATTCCACCTTAGACATGGAGTTACGAGCGTTTTCCAGACTCTGGGATTCAATACTCCTTTCTGGGCTCCGAAAACGAACGCATTCGCGATCCTTTATGCACTGACTATCTTCGTAGGTAACTGCTCTATGCCGGTTGCCGTACTTCTTAACTTTGTGAAAGTTTCAGGAGCGCAATAATTATGAGTTTAGATTCCAAAATCCCATCGGGTCCATTGGAAAAGAAATGGGATGATTATAAATCCCATATCAAATTGGTAAACCCTGCTAACAAAAGAAAGTATACCATCATAGTGATCGGTACCGGTCTTGCGGGGGGTTCCGCTTCCGCTACTCTTGCAGAGCTTGGTTATAACGTAAAAACTTTCTGCTTTCAAGACAGCCCTCGTAGAGCTCACTCGATTGCAGCTCAGGGCGGTATCAACGCTGCCAAGAATTATCAGAATGACGGTGACTCTGTTTATCGTCTTTTCTATGATACGATCAAAGGAGGAGACTTTAGAGCGAGAGAAGCGAACGTTTATCGCTTAGCTCAAGTTTCCGCAAACATCATTGACCAATGTGTGGCTCAAGGTGTTCCATTTGCTCGTGAATACGGCGGTCACTTAGACAATAGATCTTTTGGTGGCGCTCAAGTTTCCCGTACATTCTACGCTAAAGGACAAACGGGACAACAGCTTCTATTAGGAGCCTACTCTTCTCTTTCTCGCCAGATCGGTTTGGGAAATGTGAAGATGTATCCTCGCACTGAGATGGTGGACCTAGTTGTGATCGATGGTCATGCAAAAGGTGTGATCATCAGAGACCTGGTTACAGGTAAGATCAGTGTTCACGCAGGTGATGCGGTGGTTCTTGCTTCCGGCGGATACGGTAACGTATTTTATCTTTCGACTAACGCGAAGGGTTCTAACGTAACTGCAACCTTTAGAGCTTATAAGAAAGGTGCCTTCTTCGCGAACCCTTGCTACACTCAGATCCACCCTACTTGTATTCCTGTATCTGGAGATCATCAATCCAAACTGACTCTAATGTCTGAATCTCTTCGTAATGACGGAAGGATTTGGGTACCAAAAAAACAGGGAGATACTCGTAATCCTGCGGATATTCCTGAGAGCGAAAGGGATTATTACCTCGAAAGAAAATATCCAAGCTACGGAAACCTTTGTCCTCGAGATATCGCTTCTCGTTCTGCAAAAGAAGTTTGCGATGCTGGATTCGGTGTAGGGCCAGGTGGACAGGGAGTTTATCTAGACTTCTCTTCAGCGATCCAACGCTTAGGAGAACATACAATCGCGGAAAGATACGGAAACCTATTCCAGATGTATGAGCAGATCACTGGAGAAAATCCATACAAAGTTCCGATGAGGATCTATCCTGCAGTTCACTACACCATGGGCGGTCTTTGGGTAGATTATAACCTAATGAGCAATCTTCCAGGTCTATTCGTGATCGGTGAGGCAAACTTCTCTGATCACGGTGCGAACCGGTTGGGAGCTTCCGCTTTAATGCAAGGACTTGCAGACGGATACTTCGTTCTTCCGTATACGATCGGAAATTATCTGGCAGAAGTTGGATTCGGTAAGACTCCTTCTACAGATCATGCCGAGTTCAAAAAAGCAGAATCCGACGTTAACGAGCAGACAAACAAACTTCTTTCCATCAAAGGAAAGAGAACTGTCGACTCCTTCCACAAAGAGTTAGGAAAACTCATGTGGAATAATTGCGGTATGGCAAGAGACGAGAAGAGCTTAAAAGAAGCACTTACTAAGATTCCTCAGATCAGAGACGAATTCTGGAAGAATGTAAACGTTCCAGGTTCCGGAGCTGAGCTAAATCAATCCCTTGAAAAAGCAGGAAGAGTTGCCGACTTCTTGGAATTCGGAGAACTACTCTGCTTAGATGCTCTTACAAGAGAAGAATCTTGCGGAGGACATTTCCGTACCGAACACCAGATGGACGACGGAGAAGCAAAACGTGACGACAATAAGTTCTGTCACGCTACTGCTTGGGAATGGAAAGGAGTGGGTGCAAAACCTACAGAGCACAGAGAAAAACTGGAATTCGAGAACATTAAACTCGCTACGAGGAGCTACAAATAATGGACCTCAAACTCAAAGTCTGGAGACAAAAAAACTCAAAAGAGAAAGGCAAGATCGTAAATTACGATGCAAAGGGAGTTTCTCCCGATATGTCCTTTCTTGAGATGCTGGACGTGGTCAACGAGGAGTTGATCGTAAAGGGAGAGGATCCGATCGCCTTCGAACACGATTGTAGAGAGGGTATTTGCGGTTCTTGTAATATTATGATCAATGGAGAGGCTCATGGCCCTCTTCCTGGAGTCACTACTTGCCAGCTTCACATGAGAACCTTCAAGGATGGAGATACCATTTATCTCGAGCCTTGGAGAGCGAAGGCATTCCCAGTGCTCAAGGATTTAGTAGTAGATCGCAGCGCTTTCGATAGAGTGATCCAAGCCGGAGGATTCGTAAGCATCAATACCGGAGGAGCTCCGGATGCGAACGCACTTCCTATTCCGAAGAAAGATGCGGACGTAGCAATGGACGCGGCGACCTGTATCGGTTGCGGTGCCTGTGTTGCTTCTTGTAAGAATGCTTCTGCGATGCTATTCGTTTCCGCAAAAGTTTCTCACTTAGCGCTTCTTCCACAAGGACAAGTGGAAAAGAAAGAACGCGTGAAAAACATGGTAAACGCTATGGACAAAGAAGGATTCGGAAATTGCACAAACCAATACGAATGCGAAGCAGCTTGTCCAAAAGATATCAAACGCGATTTCATTCGAGTTCTGAACAAGGAATACATTCTTTCCTAAGTTTAAGATTCGGATTTTCTAATAAACTAAAGGCTTCCGTATGGGAGCCTTTTTTATAGGTTCATTCCTTGCAAGATCCCGCCTTGGTAGACGTACAAGATCCTACCATTTAGCTCGTCTGACTTTGCCATTTCTTCCAAAACGGAAAATGTCTTAGCAGAGTAGATAGGCTCCAGGTAGATCCCGAATTTTCTTTCGTATTCTCTTGCCTTCTCTTCCCAAAACCCATCTTTCTTTCCAAAGGAGAAGGAAAGACGAAGCTTATCTTTTGGTTCTACCAATGAATTCCAAGCGAGTGAAGGAAGTGTTTGTCGAAGTGACGACAAATTCTCTTGGAGCCAAAGGACAGTCTTCTCCCGATTCAACCCCAGGCATATCCCAGTTATAGGAAGCTTTCCCCAAAGGATTGCAGAAAGCCAGGTCAGTCCGGAACCGACATCCAATACGACATGATCGAAAGAATTCGGATCAATCTCTTCCCAGAGCGAAGAAAGTCCGTTCAAGGATTCTTGGCAGAAGAAGTATTCCGGAAGAAGGAGATCTCCCGATGAATTTGGATTTTCAGCTTTGTCATCCCATCTGGACGGTGTGGAATTTAAATTCCGCGTACTCAGTTTAGATTCGAGTGATGTACGATCCAAATTCCGAGCAGCATTGTCTGTGGAATTTTCATTCAGATGAAGTTGATTGAGGGAAAGAGAAACTTTTGTAGTATCTTCGACAGCCCTCTCCCATTCTTTCCTGCTTGGGTAGAGCTCCAGTTCGCTAAATCGCCTCGCAACAAGTGAAGCCGGAGAAACAAGGTTCCCATCACGAGAATATCCGAGGACTTTTGTAGGAACTCCGACATGCCGAAAGAACAGCACACCTGCTAGAATAGCATTGGAATGTAAATTCCCCTGAAGGAGGACTTTCTTGCAGAGACCGGACTCGATCGAAGGCAAAAGACTTTCATAGATTCCGAAAAGTTTGCGGATCTTTGTTCCCTGAGAAAAAAAGATCCTATCGTCTCGTTTGATATGGATTTCGTAGGAATCGGTTCGAACAACCGGATCAATCCGTGTCTTGCCGATACGCAAAACACCGGGGAGCAAAAGATCAGTCTCCGGTCTTTAAGACTGCGAGGAAGGCCTCTTGAGGAATTTCCACATTTCCGATCTGCTTCATCCTCTTCTTTCCTTCTTTCTGTTTCTCTAATAGCTTTTTCTTACGAGTGATGTCCCCGCCGTAGCATTTGGCGGTTACATTCTTGCGCAGTGCAGAGATACTTTCTCTCGCGAGGATCTTTCCTCCGACTGCAGCTTGGATGGGGATCATGAATTGGTGGCGGGGAATGATCTCTTTTAGCTTTTCTATGATCTCCCTTCCTCTAGACTCCGCTTTGGATGTATGAACAATCATGGAAAGAGCATCCACAGATTCTCCGTTCACAAGAATATCCATCTTAACAAGGCGAGAAGCCTTATAGCCACAAGGTTCATAATCCAAAGAAGCATATCCTCTGGTCAAAGACTTGAGTTTATCATAAAATTCGAAAATAAGCTCTGCGAGAGGGATCTCGTAGGTCAACTGCACCTTATCCTGAGAAAGATAAACGGTATCTAATTGAACTCCCCTCTTCTCGATTGCGAGAGTCATGATATTTCCTACATATTCGTTCGGAGTGATGATAGAAGCTTTTACATACGGTTCTTCCGTTGCTTCGATAAACACTGGGTCCGGGAATTTGGAAGGGTTATCTATATCTATAACTTCTCCGTTTTTCATTCGGATTGTATATTTAACGGAAGGCGCCGTAGTAATCAGGTCAAGATTGAATTCTCTCTCCAATCTTTCCTGCACGATCTCCATATGCAGTAGTCCTAGATACCCTACCCTAAATCCGAAACCTAGGGCCGCAGAACTTTCCTTTTCATAGACAAGTGCTGCGTCATTCAGTTTCATCTTTTCGATTGCATCTACTAACTCTTCGAACTGCTCTCCTGCGATCGGAAAGAGTCCTGCAAACACCATTGGCTTTGCATCTTTATAACCAGGAACAGCGTCTTTACTCGGATTAGAGAACAGAGTTACAGTATCTCCCGTTCTCGCGTCGGATACCTTCTTGATACCCGCTATAATATAACCTACTTCGCCCGCAGTTAAGGAATCGGTCGGAGTCAAACTGATGCCTTTGATCCCTACTTCGTTCACAGTGAAATCTTTTTGGCTACTCATGAGAAGGATGCGATCTCCCTTCTTCACCGTTCCGTCAAAAACGCGGATCTTGATCACCACTCCCATATAAGGATCGAAATAAGAATCATAGATTAATGCTTTCAGCGGCCCCTTAGGATCTCCGGAAGGCGAAGGAATCTGTCTTGTGATCTCTTCGAGAACAGCTTGCACGTTTAACCCTGTCTTTGCAGAGATCGCTACAGCATTCTCCGCATCCAGTCCCAAACTGTCTTCGATCTGAAGCTTGGTCTTTTCAACATCCGCTGCGGGAAGGTCGACCTTATTCATTACTGGAATAATGGCCAGATCTTGTTCCATGGCCAGGTATAAGTTCGCTAAAGTCTGAGCCTCCACTCCTTGGCTCGCATCCACTATGAGTAGAACTCCCTCACATGCCTTTAAAGAGCGAGAAACTTCGTATGTAAAGTCCACGTGCCCCGGCGTGTCGATGAGATTCATCGTGTATGTATTTCCGTCCGCAGCCAGATAATTGAAGGTGGCGTTATTCGCCTTAATTGTGATCCCTCTCTCCCTTTCTATATCCATGGAGTCGAGGATCTGATCCTTCTTGGTCCTATCGTCCGTGATCCGGCCGATTTCCAAGAGTCGATCCGCAAGAGTGGACTTCCCGTGGTCGATATGGGCAATAATGGAAAAATTACGGATGAATTTCTGGCGATCAGACATTGTTAAAAACAAATTCCGTGGGGAAACCCCCACTGAAAAGCCTTTTATACTGATAAGAAAGCGAAACAACTTGCTCTCTGGAAAGCCCTCGGAGCAAGTTTGGCATGATTAAGAAGACCTTAGATCTTCTGAGTGACTAGACCGTCCGGCTGGATATTTGTGCATGTGCCGAAAAGCACTGTAACAACCGGGCGAACTCCCAATGCCGCAAAATTCTTAATCTCTTCGGCACATGAATCTACATCTGCCTTTGCATAGTATTCAGTCGGAGTGAAATTTGCTAAGATAGGTGGAAGAACAATATTATTGATATAAGTAGCCCCACTTGCATCCTGAGCCGCAACGGCATACAAGGCAGCTCCGGTAGTGGCAGCCTCTTGGATCTTGGTCTTAGCCACACTTCCCTTATAACGATCTGTGGCTCCCGTTTGGTTGGCTACCGCGCAATTTGCGAGAAAATAGAAAAACGACGCGACTGCTAGGATTTTTACCCGCATCTTAAAACCTCTTTTAAAATGTAATGATTCGCAATTTGAAATTTTCGAGAAAACTCTTCAATTTACAACTAGTTTTAGGCTCCAGAATTTATTTCCAAGGATTTTTGGAGAAGTAGGATTCACGCGTCTCTTACCTTCTTGAACACTTAGCTAAGGATAGAGATCCCATTTTTTTCCAAATTCTCCCGGTTACATACAAACTGAGCGATATCTATTTGTTTGTGATGATCGAAAAGAAAAGTAGTCATCCTTCCTACAAATCTTCCCTCATATTCCTCTTCTGCAAAGCGAAGCCAGGAAACGATATCGATGATCTCGTGACAGAGAAATTCATAGTTATAACCCGACTTGGCATCCAAAAATTTTTCTCTTGGATTATAGATCTTATCCTCGTCTAGCAAGAGAACATTTTCTAGAGTAAACGGATAATCCTTAAGACCTCCAGCAAGTCCGATCTGATAGAAATTCTCGGCATCCTTCTTATTTCTAAAGGCAGTAGTGCGCGCATCTCCAAAGAAGGAAAAAGTTTCCGAGTTGAATTCCATTTCTATTCTAGAATTTCCAACAGTCTCTCCAGGATACGACACCTGATGATCTATTATCAATTTGTCATGATCCTCTGGCTCTAAAATGCAATATCCTTTTTCCCAGACGAGAGCAAACGGAGAAGAGACAAAGATAGGCTTTCTATTTCCGACCTGTTTTAGATTGGCCTTGGCTCCCTCCATATACACACGATCGCAATAATCGAAGGTAGGAAGACTCGCTTCTTCTAAGGAAAAATCCGCATATAGACCAAATGCAAGCATCCAAGCCAAAGGATGTTCGATAACCTTAACTTCTCCAAGCTGTATATTATGATTTCCTTTAATACATTTTTCTGGATCAAGATCGTATTTATTTCCCTGCCAGGAGAAGGAAGACTTTCCGTTCTTTGCAGGAGAAACGGAAACCTTACTCGGTTTATTCTCGAAGGTGGCTTTCCCTTCTACCGTAAATTCTTTTTGGAGGGTATAAGAAGAATTCCTTTCTATTCCTGTTTCGGCTTTGAATTCAGGAGGAAGATAGAGTAGATTCGGATTTCGAGTTTCTTTTAAATCCTTGATCTGCGAAGGATTTGTAAGGACCTGCATATTCGCCTTCCCTTACTTCCAAACGCCTTCTATAAATAGATAGCTAAAGGAAAGTGAGCCTAAATATACAAACATTGTGGCTCCTGCCCAAAGGAGCTTTGAACGAAATGGTTTATGCTCCGTGCGGAAATACGCAAAGGTTGCGAATACTCCTAACAGAAATTCAGGAAATAGAACGTAGATCGCTATATGTCCTAACATAGAAACATTTTGAGCATACCAGATCGGAATAAAAATCGATGCCTCTTCTGAGAGTGCGAATAATAAAAACGCAACCCCACCCGCAACCGCATACTTGGAGATCGAGTTAGCTTCCGGATAACGTTTCGTAAATCTAGTAGCAGAAAATATAATTAAGAATAATGGAATAGTCCAAAGCCCCGCCATATAAGCGGAAACAGTTCCTATCTTATAGAAGCCATCGGGAGAAAATACAAGTATACCAAGCACCTTGGAAAGGAACCAATCCGGCACAACCTGTAGAATACTTAATGGTAGTACAAAGAGAAAAATATCGGTCCATCGATCGTGCTTTGCAATCTGTGCAACGATCGGCAAAGATATATTGTAAACTAGAACGAGAAAAAACAATCTCCACCCGCTTGTCGCCTGAATAGGAAGAAGTAAAACTATGATACATAGTATTGCGAACGCTAGATGGAATAATATAGTATGCTTCTCAGTCGTTTTCATTGGGGGATTTCTATCTGCAAACTCGGGGGCGGCAATCGTTTTTTGGTCCTTTTCCCGCTTGATTTATTTCCCCGTAACAAAAGGATTTCAGGAAAAATCTATAAGAGATAGGTATCATAGGAAACAACATGTCCAAATCTTCCAAAATCTCGGCGATCCGCGCCCGCGAAATCATGGATTCGCGTGGAAACCCCACTGTAGAAGTGGATGTTCAACTCGAAGACGGCTCCTTCGGTAGAGCCGCAGTTCCTTCTGGAGCTTCTACAGGAGAATACGAAGCAGTTGAATTGAGAGACGGAGATAAATCCCGCTATTTAGGCAAGGGAGTTCTCAAAGCGGTCGAACACGTAAACATCAAGATCAAGGACCTATTGATCGGAGAAGATGCTTTGGACCAGAATCGCATCGACTTCCTGATGTTGGACAAGGACGGGACAAAGAACAAAGCCAAACTAGGAGCGAATGCGATCCTAGGAACCTCTCTTGCGACAGCAAAGGCAGCGGCGGCTCACGCCAAGCTTCCCCTCTACCGTTATATTGGTGGAAACTTCGCGAAAGAACTTCCAGTTCCGATGATGAATATCATCAACGGAGGAGCTCACGCAGACAATAACGTGGACTTTCAGGAATTTATGATCCTTCCTGTAGGAGCTCCTAATTTCAAGGAAGCTCTTCGCATCGGAGCTGAAGTATTCCATTCCCTAAAAGCGGTTCTGAAATCCAAAAAACTCAATACTGCAGTCGGTGACGAGGGAGGCTTTGCTCCGGATCTTTCCAGTAACGTAGAAGGTCTCGAAGTCATCCTCCAAGCCATCGAAAAAGCGGGCTATAAGCCTGAAAAAGACGTATTGCTCGGATTAGATGCTGCTTCTTCCGAATTCTTCGACAAATCCAAGAAAAAGTACGTTCTGGGCGGGGAAGGAAATAAAGAATTCACCAGCGCGGAATTAGTAGAATACTATTCAAATCTAGTCTCAAAGTATCCGATCATTACTATTGAAGACGGTCTGGACGAGAACGACTGGGACGGCTGGAAACTTTTGAGTGAGAAATTGGGCAAAAGAATCCAGTTGGTTGGAGACGATCTATTCGTTACGAATATTGAAAAGCTCTCCCAAGGTATTTCTTCTGGGGTTGGTAACTCGATCCTGATTAAGGTAAACCAGATCGGAAGTCTCTCCGAGACATTGGCATCCATCGATATGGCTAAAAAGGCCAAATATACGAATGTGATCAGCCATAGATCGGGAGAAACTGAGGACGTGACTATTTCTCATATCGCAGTCGGAACGAATGCAGGGCAGATCAAAACTGGCTCTCTTTCTAGAACTGACAGGATTGCGAAATATAACGAACTTTTAAGAATCGAAGAAGAATTAGGCTCTTCTGCGGTTTACAAAGGGAGAAATACATTCTATAATCTTTAAACTCTTATGGGCATGAATCTCGCAAACAGACTCTTCCTACTTTTACTCTTCTTATCGGGAATGTTTTACTTCACCGTACTTGGAGAGTCAGGGCTTGTTGTGAGATCCAGCTTAGAGACCAGTCTTTCCAGTCTACGCTTAGATGTGGAGAGATTGGAGTATGAGAACAGACAATTAGAAGAAAGACAGAAACTTCTCCGAGACGATAAGGTCGCCTTGGAGAAGGAAGCCCGCAAATACTATCTTCTTTCAGAGAACGCTCAAATCATCAAATTCAGGGAACCGGAACCTAAAACGGAGAACCGTCCGGTACTTGCTTCCCGTCTAATAGCTTTGAGAGCGGATCGGGATCTTCCCGTCCCTCCCATCCAGTTGCTTCGCTTTTTTTACGTTTCCTTTGTAGCTTTCGTATTTATTGGAGTTTTCAGGAAATTACGGAGGAAGAAACTGGAACAACGCAGTGCTTAGGAGCCAGAATGTCCGAGACAGAAAAAATCAGCGAAGTAATCGAAGAACTCGCTGGTAGCAAAATTTCAAAAAAGTTCATCGACCATCGTAAGATCTTCCTTTGGGGAGCGGTTACCGATGAATCGGCAAAAGACATCGTAGGTAAATTATTATACTTGGAAATGGCCGATCCAGGAAAAGAGATCACCTTCTATATCAATAGTCCTGGAGGAGTAGTTACTTCCGGTCTGACTATTTATGATACTATGAAAATGATCTCTTCTCCAGTGCATACGGTATGCATGGGACTTGCTGCTTCTATGGGTTCCGTTCTACTCGCTGCAGGTGTAAAAGGAAAAAGGACCATTTGGCCGAACGGTAAAGTGATGATCCACCAGCCTAGTATTGGCGGACAAATCGTAGCTCCCGCAACCGATCTAAAGATCCAAGCAGAAGAAATCCTGAAGACCAGAGCAAGACTCAATCAGATCCTTGCCGAAGCTTGCGGACATCCTGTGGAAAAATTAGAAGAGGATACGGATAGAGACTATTATATGGACGCAGATGAGGCGATCAAATATGGGATCGTAGACTCACTTGCAACCAAGATAGAATTCCCGAAGCCTAGCAACTAAGGCTTCGACCTTGTCCCCACACTCTTCCTTAGAAGAAACAATTCGCTCTTTCCTGGAAACCTTCCAGGGAGGAGTCAAAGATTCCGACCAAGAAATATCCGCCCTACTCCTCGAATTCTCAGGACTTCTATTCGAAAATCCGGAAGAGGAAAAAGGAAAGAAGATCCAAGTTTCCGATTTAACCGGATTCGAATTAGATGAATTTCTGAATTTCTATCTAGAAGATATGTTCCCGGAAGATTCTCGAATCCGCGGAAAGGCGAAAGAGTTCCTTAAGAAGTTTAGAAAGTATTTAGATAAGAACTCACTCTTGAATCAAGAGCAATTAGAGGATTGGAAAGAGTTCTTTAAAGAAAATGAAATACAGTAATATGGAATCCTCTCATTTTCGTCCCAGGAGATTTGTCTCCGGCAAGCATGCCCAAACAATCTACAACACTCTCTTTCCACCTGAAAATCCATTAAGAACTTCTTATTATTGCGAAGACATTCTACTGACTCTCTCCGACGGCTCGGGGGATGCAGTTTGGCTCGAGCATAATCCTCCTGTCTCCTCCTACAGAAAAAGTTCTCCTCCCTCAAACGGATATTATATTTTAATGATACATGGAATGGAAGGAGATTCTGAGAGTTCCTATCTAGTTTCCTTAGCCACTTCTGCCTTGGAAAGAGGATACGGGATTATTCGAATGAATCTTAGGAATTGCGGAAGAGGAAGGGGCTTCTCTCGAAAATCCTATTATGCAGGCCAATCCGAGGATGTCCAAGACGTTCTAGACTATATGTATGAATCCCTGAGCAGAAAGATTTTCGTCTCAGGCTTCTCTTTATCTGCAAATCTCATTCTGAAATTTTTCGGAGAATCCAGAAATCATAAGGCACTCGCATTCTCTGCAGTCTCCCCTCCTTTGGATCTGGCAAAGAATTGCGTGTTCATAGACTCCCTAGCTGGTAGATTCTACAGAAATCATTTCATCACTAGCTTTAAGAAGAAAATGAAAGAAGGTCTTATCGATCTGACCCAAAAGCAGATCGAGGACTCTAAAAAGGTCCGTACATTCTTCGACTTCGACGATATGGTTACGGCACCTTCTTTCGGATATCCGAGTGCTATGGAGTATTATAAGGCAAACTCCTGCATCGGCTTTATTCCCAATATTCGTCATCCAGGCATTCTTATCCATGCGGAGGATGATCCTGTAGTTCCTCTTTTCGAATGGAACTCAATTCAATGGGAGAAGCTTCCGAATCTGAAGACAATTCTGACCGAGAAGGGAGGACATGTTGGATTTGTGACCAATTCCACTCCGGAATTGCCTGATGGACGTTGGCTTACTAAAATTCTGCTGGATTATTTCGATTCCAGATTATAGTTTGCTGCTTATTCCCCGGATCGAAAGTGAATCCTAAACCTTCTTCTCCCAGACAAAGAAAACCGCTGCCAGCCTCCTTCTTTCTTATCGTTTCTTACGAGAATGAAGAGGTATATTATAGATTGAAAGAAAAGGCAGAAGGTTCCTTCTCCCAAACTCTTTACGAATCCAAGCCTCTTCCGAAATGGAATCATAAATTTGAGAGTTTCTTGGATTCTCCCTTAGGAAGATTCACTCGTATTTTATCCTTAAAGAGAAGGATCTCAAGAGAAGAACTCCCGAGCCTGCAAACCGAATGTTCTAAATTTCAAACTGCGCTGCGAAAGTCCGACGAATCGGTTCGGATCTTTCCAGGTTATTTAACTCCTTATAATCTAGTGCTTGGCTCGTTGGAAGAAGATCTGCACAGGGTTTATCTTTTTCACGGAGTTTTTGCGGAGATCATTTACACCTTTCAAGGTCAAAAATGGATTCCAGAACCTTATTCTCCCGAGTTCTTCAAGACACCCGAAGTTATATACTTTTTTACTAATTTAAGAGAATCTTATGTTACTTCTTTGGAAAAACGCTAAATCCACATTTACACTTCTGTCTCTACTGCTCTTCTTTGCATGTGAGCCTGCAGTCTTATCCGTCAGCAAAGTAGAACTCTGCGATTATTTTACTCGGGATGGGATCTGCAAGGAACCTACTGCCCTAAACAAAAAATATTCGGTCGATATTCCTAATATCAAAAAGCCTCAAACCTGGGAAGATCTAGGAAATTATCTCTATTTTCATGCTCGAGAGACTCCCGGCTTTGTTCTCAGAATGAACCGCAAGATGAGTCCTGAAGAAAGAAAGAATATTAAAGAAACCTACTTTGCCATGTATGAATTCTCGGGAGTCCGAGGCAAGATGGAAGGGTTCGAGATCGGAGAAGATTGGATCGGTTCTTTTAATTATCTTGGAAGCATGGTAAAAGAAAAACAAAAGAGAGAAAACAGATTAAACCAATATCCGTATGAGACTTCCCTCTTTCCTACTGATTTGGAATTCACTTGGTCTGCGAAGGGAATTAGCGGTTCCACGAAAACCAGGATCGATTTCGTGTACCACGTACTTCCGGCAGAAAAATAGATCTAGTTAAATAGTTTTGAATATATGAGAAGGATCCAAGAAGATCGAACTAGGATCCAATTGCAGAATAAAGAAAGCGAGTAGACCTAGAACCGTCGCGGAAACGACAGGAATCAGTAGATTATCATCCACCACTCCATTCCAATATGTTCCGCTATACAATTCAGTTAATGCCGCGGCAATCACTGCAGGCAAGATCAAGAGTATATTCTGCAAGAAGGCTCCGCTTCCGAAATGATAGATCCCGAAATCTTGTGGATTGGCTTGCACTATATAAACAAACCATAAACCTACCAAAGCCGAAGAAAGAATAAACGCTACGATCCCTTCCTTAGATTTTCCGTTAGAGAATCGATTCTTTCCGAAATGAGTTCCTACCCAAGCAGCACTCGGATCTCCTATCACCAAGAAGAGCAAAGAAAGAATCGTAATGTCTGGTGGAAAGAAAAGCACCACAAAGGTAATGGAAAGAAAATACGGGAAGGTTCCGTTGATTCTGTATTTCTCTTCTTCTTTTAAAAGAGGACCAGCAACTTTCACAAATAGATTTTGGACTGCTGCTATCTTGAATCTTGAATATTCTAATATTACTAGCATCCCAAGACAAGCTAACAGGATCGCAGTGATGATTGCTCGAGTCGCATAAACTAAACCGAAGGCGCCTTCGAACACGTCGAAATAGTAACAGGCAGGAATGATCAAACCTAATAGATGCCAGGCCTTTCTGAAGTAATTAAAGGAGGATGGTTTTTCAGATTTCATTCTTTTATCCGATCTCGATTTTCAGCGTTTGGACGCGATCTTTAAGGCCGCTTCTTCGTCGTTAGCTATTAGAAAAAAGCCGTTTAAACCCGCCATCTTAAAAACGTTAACGACTGCCTTGGAAATATTCACGAGAACGAGTTTGTTCTTACTGGAAAAACTCGTTTGGCTCACCTCTTTCAAAGCCTGCACTCCCGTCGAAGACACTAGATGTACATCTTCCATATCCATAATGACAGGGCCTTGACGGACCGCAACGGAAAGAGCATCCTTGAACTTTTTCTCCGTAAAGGAGTTGATAGAACCCTGTAATTTCAGAACTTGAACGTTGTCTATCTTTTCAGTTGAGATGATTATCTCGTTGAGGATCATATCTTTCCGATTCGTCAGGATACGGGAATTTCCAAATAGATACAAATGGTTTTTCTATTCTTCACCTCTACATTCCTGTTTTTCAAAACCTATGGATTCCCATTCTCCGGGGCTTTAGTCCTCTGCCTTACTCTTGCACTTTCTCAATTCCATTCCGTAAGAAGTTTGAGACCTGGATTCGGTTTCTTACTCTTGCCTGCTTGTATCTGTGCAATCTCTCTCTGGGATGGTTCTTCTCCCGAGGAAATCCTAGATATCATTTGTATTAGTTTAGCGGGAATGATTTGGGGAGGAGGCTTCTCCTTTTTAGGAGCTAGGTTTCCTGCATTCAAAGAAGTACTGGCAACACTTCTACTCGCGATCGCTTGCATGCTCTCTTTTGCAAGAAGGGAATATTCTCCTTTTCTACTTCCACTTCTCTCCTTAGAGCTCTTGCCTTCTGTTTCAAAACGATTTCGATATGGGATCTTACTCATCGCAAATCTTGCAGCATTCTTCTTGATAGGAGAAGACAAATCGGATCTGCTCTCGGAACCTTCATGGATCAAGTCGGTCTTACTTTACTTGGGAATGGTCTGGGTCCTTAAAAAAGGTTCCTCCGAATTCTTGAGCAAATTCTTATATTTCACGTTCTTCTTTCTTATATCCTTAACTCATCCAGGAAAGGAGTTCGTGATCTTAAGCTTAGGACTTTATTTTTCCTACTTGCAAGAAGGGACCTGGGGCCTAGAATCAGGAAGAGAAGCCTAATCATTCGGATCCGATCTCATGAAAATCAAAGTAGCTCATCTATTACGCAAAACTGAAGAAATAGATAGGGACCTAACTGAACTCGGAAAGATCAAGGAGAGGATAGCCTCGGACAGAGACTATTCCGAATCCTTGAGAGAATCCATTGGCGCAGAGATGAATAAGCTTTCTTCTCAAAGAAAGGAGATGCTTTCTCTACAAACCAAGGAGACTCCCAGTGATTGGAACTCCGCTTCTTTGCCTTCCGGTGCAAGAGCCGCAGAAGGTTTATACCAGGACAACGAAAAACGCCTAACTCGAGAAATATCCGTTGAAATCCAAGGTAAGAAGCAGCAACCTGCCCGAAAGACCATACATAAATACTAGTTTATCCAATCTCCTTGGAATAAGCCGGAAAATAAAACAATATGAACAAAAAGATAATCGTACTCTCCCTACTTTCCTTTGCATTGACTCAATGCTCTATGGACTCAGACGTCCTCGCTTCCTTCAAAGGAGGCACGGTCACCAGAAAGGAACTCAGAAGCTTCTTTAAATTGAATACTGGCGGACGTAAGCAAGAGACGGGCCATCCTACCTTAGAAGAACAAAACCAACTCCTAGAAACACTGGGACTTTTCAAATTGATCAATCTGTATAATACGGATAACAAGTTGGTTTCCGAGCAAGAACTTGGCGTTTTTCTAAAATACTCCAAACCTCAAATGGCTGCTTCCTTCTTACAAAAGAATCTAGCTGAGAAGTTAGAAAAAGAAGGCCAACTTAAATTCGCCTTCGCAAGAGTGATCTTAATCTCTTCTCCTGATCCAAAAGAAGAAGCTGCTACTCTGCAAAGAGCGGAAACGCTTCTCGCAAATGTTCAAAAGCTTTCCTCTAAAAAAGAGATCGCTAAGTTCGTAACCGAAAACACCGACGAAACTTCACGCAGAGCAGTGGGCGGTTTATTAGAGCCTCAATGTTTGAATTGCGGAACTGATCCGAACTCTGCAATCACGCAAGAAGCTGCAGACAAAAAAGGAACTTGGATCCTTAAGGAATTGCAAGATCCTACTCCGAATGCAGATCCTAAAGCGCCTCGTGCTAAGAAATTTTTAGTCTTAAGAGTAGAAAAAGTAGAAACGATCTATTCTGCTAGATTAACTAAATTCTTCGCAAAAGAATTAGGAAAATTGAAAGTAATCGCGACCGAATACATGAATACTCCCGGGTTACCGGAGCAGGCTAAAGCAGACGCGAAAAGATATTATGCAGATCTAAAGGTAGACGATATCGCTCCTCGCTATGAGGATTATATGAAGAAGAGATTCTTATTCAACGCGGTATCCGATGCTGAAAACGAGATTATCAAAAACTCCGGATTCGAAAGAGCTGTCGTAACCCAAGACAATCTAAACAGCTTCACTCCGGATTCAGTTCTTCTTACAAACCCCAAGAGCGGCGAAACAGTCAAATACAAGGATGTTGTGGCTGAGTTAAAACAACTCGCAGCACTTAGCGGATTAGATGCTTCCAAGCTGGAAGATAAGGCGAGTGTATTACAATTCTTTAAACAACAATACCTGTGGTACAAGATTGCAGATCATTCCCCTGAATTGAAGAAGGCTTTAGAGTCTAAGGATTTCCAAGACGAATACGAGTTAATGAAGTTGTACATCGTTCAACCTCTTGTCTTCAAGAAAGTGTTGCCGAATGATGTAACAGTTACTGAAGCAGAGATGAAGGATCAGTATGAGGCTGCTAAAATGTTCTCTTATGCAAAACCGAATCCTGCGAATCCTCAAGACAGAATCCCTCTTCCTTACGGAGAAGTAAGAGAAAGGATCAAAGATGATCTTATTAGAACTAAGAAGCAAAGTTTGGTTCGAGATTTTACGATGAAATTAAAGTCAGACTACCAATTCATATTGGATGCAGAAAGACTAAAGCCAGGTAAGATCTAAACCAATTCTATTAAGAATACCTGGAACCCACTTGTTTCAGGTATTCTTAGACCATAATCCTAATTACTTATCCTTGAACCTCGTTCTACCTACTTGAATGTATTCTAAAGTAGTATAGCATAACGGCCATTTTTTATATTTGCTCCGTTCAAATGCTTGATTCTTATCCTTATCCCTCTTACTATAAGCCTGTTTTGGAAAAAATTTCTATACTAATACGTGTTACGCACTGGATGGAAATTTATTCTTGAGGCAAAGCAACCGCTTAATAAAACGGTAAAAAAGGGGAAAAGAATGAACAACCACATCTATATGCTTCGTAAAAAACGAGGTATCAAACAATATGATATGGCAAGGGCTTTGGGCGTATCCCCTAGCTACCTTTCCAAGATCGAAACGGGAAGCCAAGCTCCCACTGAGAAATTCAGACAAGCTTGCGCAAAATATTTGAAAACCACACTCGATAAACTGTTTAATGAAAGTCCGGTAGAAGAAGTTTACCCTGAATTCAGCCAAGGACTAACCAACAAACTCTGGGCAAAACGCAGAGAATTGGGAATCAAACAATACGATATGGCGAAGAAACTTAAGGTTTCCACTCCATTCCTCTCTAAAGTGGAATTGGGATTATTGGAACCCCCAGAAGAATTTAAGAGCATGGCCTCTAAGGTCCTAAAAATGAAAAAAGAGGAATTGTTTCTACATAAAGTAGAATTCTAATCCAAAAACGGGGGACATTCCCCCGTGCGTTATCCTGCACATTCTTTTCCCTTTATGTGCTATTAGATTAAAACCCCGGCTGTTCACCGGGGTTTTTTGTTTTATTTTACGGTTACTCTTCCACCTGAGTAATCGAGGCTGATCTTCTGCCCTTCTTGGAACTCTCCCTTGAGGATGAAATTGCTGAGCGCATTTCCAATCTCTCTTTGGATCAGTCTCTTTAAAGGCCTTGCTCCATATTCCGGATCGTAACCTGCTCGGACCACGAACTGCTTCAAAGCTTCCGTGTAAGATACGACGAGACCATTCTCTTTGGCCTTCTTCGCCATCACATCCAATTGAAGTTCTGCAATCCTTGAGATCATCGTTTCATCTACTGATTTGAACAGGATGACCTCATCCAATCTGTTCAGGAATTCAGGTTTGAAATGTTTCTTCAAACGTTGGTCCACCATTCTTTCCTTCTCTTCTTGGCTGTATTCATTCGAACTTAGGATATCCGATCCTAGATTCGAAGTGAGAATAATCACTGTGTTCTTGAAGTCCACATTCCTTCCCTTACTGTCAGTAAGTCTTCCTTCGTCCAGGATCTGCAGAAAGATATTGAATACTTCTGGATGAGCCTTTTCTACCTCGTCGAATAGGATCACTGAGTAGGGTCTGCGACGAACAGCTTCAGTCAACTGCCCACCTTCATCATGCCCAATATAACCCGGAGGCGCGCCGATCAATCTGGATACGGAATGAGCCTCCATATACTCGCTCATATCGATCCGAAGCATCGCGTTGACATCATCGAACAAGAACTCAGAGAGTGCCTTCGCGGTCTCAGTCTTACCCACTCCAGTAGGTCCTAAGAATAAGAAGGTTCCTATCGGACGATTTGGATCCGCAATCCCTGCTCTGGATCTTCGGATCGCTTCGGATAATAATTCCAAAGCATGATCCTGCCCGATCACTTTGCTCTTTAGGGAATCTTCCATTTTTAGAAGCTTTGCCTTTTCTCCCTGGAGCATTTTGGAAACCGGAATGCCTGTCCAACGAGAGACTATATTCGCGATATCTTCCTCATCCACTTCTTCTTTCAGAAGTCTTCCGCTACCGGAGATCTTTTTCAATTCGGAGTTAGCCTTTTCCATCTCTTTGGAAAGCTCGACTAACTTTCCATAACGTATCTCCGCAACACGGTTGATCTCCCCTCTTCTCTCCGCTTCTGCCTCGAGTAGTTTATATCTATCCGTCTCTTCCTTGATCTCTTTGATCTTGGAGATCTTGGATTTTTCCAAATCCCAGCGCGCCTTTAGATTTCGGAACGTCTCTTCTTGCTCTGATAGTTCCTTTACTATATTTTCCACGCGTTGCTTGGATGCAGTATCGGTCTCTCTCTTCAAGGCCTCTCTTTCGATTTTCAAGGATTGGATCTTCTTACTCAGGCGATCCAGTTCTTCAGGCATAGAATCCATTTCGATTCTCATCTTGGAACTGGCTTCGTCTATTAAATCCACTGCCTTATCTGGAAGGAAGCGATCCGCTATATAACGATTCGATAAAGTAGCTGCGGCTACTATCGCAGAATCCAGGATCTTGATCCCATGATGCAGCTCGTATCTATCCTTGAGTCCTCGTAGAATGGTAACTGTTTCTTCTACGCTAGGTTCTTTCACATAGACCGGCTGGAACCTTCTCTCTAAGGCTGCGTCCTTTTCAATGTACTTTTGGTATTCTTTAAGAGTGGTCGCACCGATACAGCGCAGTTCTCCTCTCGCAAGCATAGGCTTGAGCATATTGGAAGCGTCCATGGCCCCTTCTTGTGCTCCTGCTCCTACAAGAGTGTGGATCTCATCTATGAATAGGATGATATTCCCATCGCTGTGTTTCACCTCGTCTAAGGTTGCCTTAAGTCTTTCTTCAAACTCTCCCCTATACTTGGCTCCGGCGATCATTGCTCCTAGATCCAATGCATAGATGGTCTTGGTCTTAATCCCCTCCGGAACTTCTCCTTGTATGATCTTGCCTGCGAGTCCTTCTACGATCGCCGTTTTTCCAACACCTGGCTCTCCGATCAGAACAGGATTGTTCTTAGTACGTCGAGAGAGTACTTGAATCGTCCTGCGTATCTCTTCATCCCTGCCGATCACAGGATCCAATTTTCCAAGCTTTGCGAGTTCGTTCAGGTTCTTGGCATATTTCTTTAAGGCGTCCGCCTTGTTTTCCGGAGTATCATCCATGATCGGTTGTCCTTTTCTAAGTTCTAATACTGCTTTCAGTAATTTTGGATAATCTAATCCTAATCTTTGGAATTCCTGGCGAAGTCCCGAGATTCCCGCTTTCAAGAAAGCTAATAAGACATGATCCGTCGAAAGGTATTCGTCCTTAAGCTCGGCCCGTATCTTGTCGGCATTTTGTAAGAGCGCTATCCCACCACGAGAGAAGTTTCTTTCTCCTCCGCCCTCCACTCTGGGAAGTTTCAAGATAGCTTCTTCTGTCTTTCGTAGGAACTCCGACAGATTCAATCCCAGCTTGGAGAATAAAGGAGGAGCGAATCCATCACCTTGTTCTAGGATCTTTGCAACAATATGTTCCTCTTGAACTTCCGGGTTCTTATCGTAGGAAGACTGGGCACTCGCAAGTGCCTCGTTTAACTTTAATGTGATTTTATCTAGTTTCATTTTCTTATCTAGAGTCCCATCCGGACTTGCCTATTAGACTGAGGATCTTCAAAATGTTCTCAAATTTCTGCCAGAACGTCAGAGACAATTTTCGGTTCTTTATGTCCCATCTTTTTCCAATCTTAGAAAGGAATTCGTTTTGACAATACGAGTTGTTCCAATGGGATTATAGTTCCACTCGCCCGTCGGACTGGAAGCCAGCCCGAAATCCCCGGTTACGGAACGTTAATGTCGAATCATCCGCCCAAGGAAAGTTGGAAATCCCGTACAGGACTCATACTCACAGTCGCATCCGGCGCCATAGGTCTTGGAAATTTCTTGCGATTTCCGGGCCAGGCAGTCCAAAACGGAGGAGGAGCATTCCTTCTTCCTTATATAGTCAGTTTCATCCTGGTTGGTATTCCAGTTTGCATCACCGAATGGGTGATGGGACGAATGGGAGGAGAACAGGGACATAGCTTTCCGAATCTGTTCCGTTCCTTTCTTTCCGGTGTTCCTCTTAGACTCATGGGAACCATTGGAGTTACGATTCCTCTTCTCATTTATGTATATTATGTTTTTGTAGAAGCCTGGTGTTTGGCTTACGCTTTCGATTTCTTTACCGGACAGATCAATCTAGGCGCAGGCTATACGGACCAGGCAAGCCTGATCGCTAAGGCATCCGATCATTTCGAAACACTTGTAGGTGCCCGAGAGAATGGAGCCGCAATCAAAGGCAAAATATTTTACGCAACACTTGCATGTTTTCTAATGAACTTTGTCTTAGTTTACAGAGGACTTTCTAAGGGAATAGAAGTATTTGCTAAGATTGCTGTTCCTCTCATGCTCGTATGTTCCTCAGTTGTTTTGGTACGAGTTCTCACCTTGGACGGGATTGAATCAGGTTTGGCTAAGATGTGGAATCCGGACTGGTCTTCTTTAGGAGAAGCAAAGGTTTGGATCTCTGCTGCAGGTCAGATCTTCTTTACATTGTCTGCTGGTTTCGGGATCGCACTCGTATTCTCCAGTTATTTGAAGAAAGAAAACGACGTGATCCTTTCTTCTCTTTCTGCAGCCTCTTTGAATGAATTTGTAGAAGTTGCATTCGGAGGAATGATCACTATTCCAATCGCATTTCTTTTCTTAGGAGTTTCCGTTACTTCCTTTGGGACATTCGGAATGGGATTCATTGCACTTCCTTCCGTATTTGCTTTGATGCCAGGAGGACAGATCTTCGGAGCGCTTTGGTATCTAGTGTTATTCTTGGCGGCACTCACTTCTTCTGTGACCATGCTCCAACCTGTAACCGTTTTCTTAGAAGAGTCCTTTCATATCAGAAGAGAGACTTCCAGTTTCTTTTTGTTTATCATTACATTCGCGCTCTCCTTCCCTATTCTGTATTTCAATAAAAACTTCACTGCTTTAGACCAGGCGGATTTCTGGGTGGGAACTGTTCTCATCTATATTCTAGCTACCTTGCAGATCTTAATCTTCGGCTGGGTGATCGGTGCAAAAAAAGGATTAGAAGACGGTGATAGAGGATCTCACACTCGACTTCCTCGATTCTTTTGGTGGGTGATCCAATACGTTACTCCGGCTTTTCTGCTTATTATATTCGGAATGTTTCTCTACCAAAACCTGGGATCTTATATCAATAAGATGAGCGTGGATTGGATGGTGGCGCATGCTCCTGCAGGAACAAGCGCAGAAGAAGCTACCTTTCAGGCATTAATTTCTCGCTACGTATTTCTTGCGATCATTGCCATCTTCCTTGTAGTCTATGCTTTAGTGCATATCAGCCTAAAAGGAAAGGAAGAATCGGTAATCGAAAAAGATAGAAGTAAAAACAAATTACTTCCTTTGTTCTTGGGAGGCTTTATACTTCTCTTAGGGATCGCCATGATATTTTTCCCTTATTTGGACAAAGGACAATCTTCTCGTTCCGCTTCGATCGCCGAAGGACTGCTGAGTCTCGACGGAGCAATTATCATGTGGGGATCCTTGGGACTTGTGACCCTTCTCTCCTTATTCTGCATCGTGAAACTGTTCCAGACAAGGAACGCCTGAGGTAATTTTGGGAAGGGTCGAAGAACAATTCCAAAAGTTATCTAAGCTCTGGCCTGATTTCGAATCCAGGCCGGGCCAGATCCAAATGGCAAATAGCGTAGAACGCGCGTTTGCGGATGCAAATCATCTGATCGTTGAGGCAGGGACAGGAGTCGGAAAATCACTCGCGTATCTTATTCCCGCAGCAATCAGCGCGTTAGAAGGAGAAGAAACTGTCATCATCTCCACGGAGACTAAGGCTCTCCAAGACCAGCTCATTAAGAAAGATATTCCTTTAGTTTCACAAATTCTCGGCCAAGAAGTAAGAGCGGAGATCGCAATGGGCGCCTCCAATTACGTTTGCAAGAGAAAGCTGAGTAACGTTCTTACCCAAGGAACCTTTGGTCCGGAAATGATGGAACATCTGAATTCATTTAAGGACTGGGTCTCTTCTTCCGAATCCGGGAGAAGACAAGAATACGATGGATTCGCCTCTCCTGATTTTTGGGCGAAGGTGACTAGAGAAGCTGATTCTTGCTTAGGAAGAAGTTGCCCTAACTTCTCACATTCCTTTTATTTCTTGGAAAGAGCAAAATGGCAGAAGTCGAATCTTCTCATAGTAAATCATCACTTGCTTGCTGCACATATCGCTTCCGATTTCAATATCCTTCCTGAATTTAGAAAGATCATCGTAGACGAGGCTCACAATTTTCCGGAGGTTCTAGGTTCCGCTTTTAGGATCGAGCTTTCTTCTATCGAGATCCAAAAACTATTGCAAGGTGTTTGGAATTCCCAAAAGAAATCCGGACTTGGAGCAAGACTCAATTCGAATAAGATCAATGATCTTACAAGCCAAGCAAGCGAAAGGCTTTTAGTCTGTTTTAATAAACTTCTGGGAGAACTTCCTCTGAATTTTTACGGATCCCAAAGAATTCGTAAACCATTGAAGATGGATGGAGGAGACCTGGAGTCCGTTTTGGATTCTTTACAAGAAGTGCTTCTTCTCGAACTTAAAAAATACTCCAAAGAAAGTGATGATCTAGAAGAAAAAGAAATCGCTCTCGAAATAGAAATGTCTGCAGGACGAATCGGTCAGGTAGCAGAAGGATTGCATCTTTTTAGAACCATGGATTCGGGAGAAAGAGTCTATTGGGCAGATCCTCCGAACCAAAAAGCAAGAGAGATGTTCCCAAAACTTCTGACTCAGCCTTTGGAATCAGAAACCATTCTGAGAGAAATATTAGAACCTAGAACAGAAAGTATCGTATTCACCTCTGCGACACTTGCCACCAACCAAGGAAACCTGAATTACTTCAGTGATCGGATCGGAAATCTTCCTGCGAAATCTAAGTTAGTTCCTTCTCCTTTTTCATACGAGAAGAATGCTCTCCTCTTTCTCCCGAAAGACGTGAAGGACGCAACGGAATCTGCAGAAAGAAATGCAGCTGATCTTGCCCGCTATATTATCAAACTGATCGAGCTCACTCGAGGCGGAACATTCGTATTATTTACTTCGAATAAATCATTGAACGAGATCATAGATATGGTACGACCTCAAACGGATCTTCCTATCTTTTCTCAATTGGAACTTGGACCAGAGGCGGCTAAGAATAAGTTCTTAGCAGAAGACAGTGCGGTCCTATTCGGAGTTTCTACTTTCTGGCAAGGTGTGGATATCCGAGGAGATAAATTGAGATCGGTCATTCTCACCAAGCTTCCTTTTCAACCTCCTAATGATCCGGTGCTCGAAGCAAGGAGCGAAAAGTTGAAGGAGAAGGGAGGAAATCCTTTCCGGGATCTGCAACTTCCCTATGCTACTACGGTATTAAAGCAAGGTTTCGGAAGATTGATCCGTTCCGAAAGAGATACAGGCATCGTAAGCCTTCTGGACTCACGTATTTGGACAAAATCCTACGGAAAGGACCTGATCAACTCTCTTCCTCCTGCAAAAAGGATCTCCGACTGGAGCGATTTAAAATTAGAATATTCTAAACTTCCAAAATACGAATCGGGAGCGGTTGCATGAGACTTTCTACTTTGCAGAGGATCAAATATCTCTTTCCGATCGGAACAATCGTATTCGGTTTTTCCATTCTTGCCTGGGAATCCAAGGACAAGACGGAAACCGTAGTAGATTGGAAGGCAGGAGAGATCCGCAAAACTGTAGAAGTCAAACTCCCAAAGATTTCCTTTCATCCGGATGATCCTGATTTTAATAAGGAAGGCACTGCCAAGAATCTGACCGAAGCCCGCAATATTGCCAAGGAAACAGCAAAGGAAGAGATCAAAAAATATCTCTATAGAGGAATGGAGAATCTAAAATTGGATTCGAATCTTCTATTGAGAGAAAAGATCGCAGAAGACGAAGCATTTAGAGAGATCTTCCAAGAGATCTATGAAAAAGATCCGATCGAAGTGCAAGCTCGCTTCGTTGGAAATAAACTCTTAGCTACGGGCATTCTTCCCTTAAAAGGAAAGAAAGGAATATTGACTCATATCACTCTTCCGTATGCGTCAGAAAAATTTCCGGAAAGCTATCCGATCCAAAATCCTGCGGACTCTTATACAGGACTCATAGTGGATGCAAGACATCTGAATGTGGAACCTGCGCTTTTCTCAGAGATCAGGGACGAGGATGGGATCGGGATCTACTCTCCCTTCTTCGTAAAGAAAAGTTCCATTGTGAATTACGGATATATACGTTATTTCTCTAAACCGAAAGATGCGATGAGAGAAGAAGTAGCCGGAGTAAAACCTCTCGTTACTACTGCCTTGGGTATGACTGGAAAATTAGGTGCGGATCTTGTAATCTCCAATGAAGATGCGGAGAAGATCTTAGCTTCCCCGAAATCCAGGGAAGCTCTATCGAAAGGTAGGGTTATTGTCCTTCTTGCCCGACCAGAGAAGTAAATACTTCCTCTGCTTTTTTATAAGAAGCGGAGAATAAGTAAGCGTAACCTAGATCTAATAACTCTTGTTTGTTCAGTTCTTTTCTTCTGGATTCGTATTTAGGAATCTCTTTGATCTTATCAGAATATTCCGTTACCTTCTCTTCATAGGTTGGGATCTCTCCCGCACCAGGAAGTTTTTCCAGAATATTCACTGCCTCATCAAATTTTCCTATATGAACAAAGCATAATCCTAGAGCCGCGAGCACGTCCCTATCTTCTTTTAGCTGCTCGGAATTCTCTTTGAAAGTTTTCAAAGCATCTTCGAATTTTCTCAAATGATAATTGGAGAAGAATTCTAAACGGCAAAAGTATCCGTCATTGAATAATGCTTTGTATCTTTGGATAAGATCGGCACAAGCCTTGTACGCTCCCATCTCTTCGCAAGTCTTGATCCCTGTCTTTAAGATAGAGTACGAAACCGGACTAGAGGATGCCTTGAAGTATTCGTGAAATAGTAGAGCTGCTTCTTTTGTATTTCCTTTGGCTCTATGCAGGTATGCTCCTACAAGAGGAGTCAGTACTGTCTTTCCGTCCAAAAGAAAATTATTCGCGGTAGAGGATTCAGTCTCGAAGATCCCGACTGCTCTTAAATGATTTAAGAAAACATTCTTAGGATTCTTCTCAGCAAGATGCGACACCTCCTCATAGGCTCCCGTCTCGAAGAGTTCCCATGCGGATTCCTCCAGGGAAAGCTGTGTGGAAAGGGCGGAACTTTTAGCCATTATGATACCTCTACTTTCTCGTATCGGCCGGCTTAAGATTTTCCCCCCTTTTTTTTATCTCACAAAAGGGATTATGGATATAGCCTTTCCATCATTCTTGGGAAAGGGATACATTCTCGAACATGTTGCAATCCGCAGATCCAAGCCACGAGCCTTTCCGTTCCCAGCCCAAATCCGGAATGAGGAACAGAGCCGTATTTTCTGAGTTCTAAATACCATTCATAGGATTCTACAGGTAGCTTTTCTTCTTCTAGCCTTTTAGTAATGGTCTCGTAACTTTCTTCTCTTTCGGAGCCGCCTATGATCTCACCTACTCCATCCGGAGCGATCAGATCCGCATTCAATACAGTCTTAGGATCTTCTGGGTTGACCTTCATGTAGAATGCCTTTGCTTCTCTCGGATATTTTTGGATGAATACAGGTCCGCCGTATTTTTGGCAAAGCATCTGCTCTCTTTCTGAATTGATATCGTCTCCCCAGACTATATCTTCTCCTTGGGATTGTAAATGCGCCAAGGCGTCCTTATAATCTATAAGTGCAAATGGCTTAGAAATATATTCCATAAGAGGAGCCGGATCTCTTTCTAATACTTTCAACTCAGCCTGACAACTTGCAACTGTCTCTCGAATCACTGTCTTTACGAAATCTTCCTGTAACTTTATGTTTTCTGCATGTGATACATAAGCAGATTCAGCTTCGACCATCCAAAATTCTGTGAGATGTCGTCTTGTCTTACTCTTCTCCGCACGAAATGTAGGTCCGTAGCAATACACCTTACTATGAGCGAAGATCGCAGTCTCTAAATACAATTGACCGGTTTGAGCTAAGTATGCTTTTCCAAGATCGAAGTATTCGGTAGAAAACAATGTGCCTGCAGATTCTCCGATCGAGCCAGTAAGTATAGGAGTATCTATTAGAGTAAACTTATTCTCATGGAAATATTTTCGGATATGGTAGGATAATTCACTTCTAATCTTTATGATGGCTAACTGCTTACTGGAACGCAACCAAAGATGTCTTTGCGACAATAGGAAATCTATTCCGTGTTCCTTAGGAGTGATCGGATAATTTTCAGACTCTCCTATTTTCTTATAAGAAGAAAGAATGAGCTCGAAACCGATGGGAGACTTTTCGTTCTCCACCAATTTACCGATCACTTCCAAAGAAGCCTCTTGTTTGAGATGCTTGATCTCGGAGAAGAGTTCTTCTCCTAAAATCTCTTTCTCGGCCAAGACTTGGATGATCTTTCCTGAACTTCTCAAACTCAAAAACTGTCTGGCATTGGAACCTCGGATCCCGTGGACCCATCCTTGGATCAGGACTGTTTCGTTTACATGTTTGGAGAGATCGTTTAGATCGATGGTCTTCGTTTCGGACATGATCCTATTTTAAGCGTTTGTCCCGACTGAAAAGGATTATTTTCGGGTGACATCGAGGACCTACGGGAAATCCTGAACCCATGACTGCGATTCTACTGGATGGAAAGAAACTCTCTCAAAAGATCAAGGACTCCATCGCCGAAGAGATCAAGACTCTTACGGCTTCTGGCAAAAAGCCTCCTAAGTTAGCGACCATCCTTGTAGGAACCGATCCAGCTTCCGAAACCTACGTAAGCATGAAAGTAAAGTCCTGTCATGCGGTTGGAATGGGTTCAGAGAAAATCGTTCTTCCCCAAACTACGACGACCGAAGAACTACTCGCAGTCATAGATCGCTTAAATGCGGATCCAGAAGTTCATGGGATCTTACTTCAACACCCTTGCCCTCCTCAAATCGATGAAAGAGCCGCTTTCGATAGGATAGATTTGAAGAAGGATGTGGACGGAGTTACTACACTTTCTTTCGGAAAACTTTCCATGGGAGTCGAAACCTATCTTCCTTGCACACCGTACGGCATGGTGCTTTTACTAAAGGAATACGGGATCAATCCGGAAGGAAAGAAAGCAGTCGTTGTAGGACGTTCTCCTATCCTCGGAAAACCGATGGCAATGCTCCTAACTGAGATGAATGCTACAGTTACACTTTGCCATTCCAAGACCAAGAATCTGGCAGAAATTATCGGACAAGCAGACATTATCGTGGGCGCCGTCGGAAAACCGGAATTCGTGAAAGCGGATTGGATCAAGCCCGGTGCTGTGCTGTTAGACGCCGGCTATAATCCAGGAAATGTTGGAGATATCGAGATCTCCAAAGCTTGGGAAAAATCCTCTCATTATACTCCTGTTCCGGGAGGTGTAGGACCTATGACGATCTCCGTCCTACTCTTGCAGACATTGTACTCGGCAAAAGATCACTTTACACCCCCGCTGAAATGAAAACGATGTATCTCTGATGGCTATCAGTTTCGACGAGTGCTTCCAGACCTATCCTCCGTTTGCACCCCCTGCCGATCTAGAAGATTTTTGGGCGGAAGCGATCCGGGAACTTAAAGGTTTTCCGGTAAAGAACCAAACCAAGGCCCTTCTCAAAGGGACCATACTCAAAGAAACCATCTATGATATTTCTTTCCAATCCTACGGAAATGCTACCTTAACCGGTAGTTTGGTTATTCCTCGAAAAAGAGGAGATCTTCCTGTTCTCGTTTATTTTCACGACTACGCAAAAGATAGACCTCAGATCATCAAAGGACTCACAGAAGCTGGGATCGCCCAGCTCATCTTGGATCTAAGAGGCCACGGCACTCAATTGATTCGTCCCGTCTTGAAAGAAGGAGAATTTCCGGATCCTGATTGGACTCCCGGATATTTCCGCAAAGGTCTGGAAGCAAAAGAATCCTTCTTCTTAAAATCGAATTATTTGGATGTGATCCGAACCATAGAGTTCCTACGTTTGACTGACGGGATAGATGGGGATAAGATCATTCTTGCGGGGAAGGGACTCGGCGCCTCCATGGCACTTTTCGGAGCGGCAAATTCTCCTCGAGTCAAAGCACTTATATTAGAAACTCCTAATTTTTGTCATATAGACGATAACCAACTCAAATTAGGAACAAGCTGGTCCAAGGAGATTGCAGAGCAGATCGCTAACGCAAAATCCAAAAAGGCACAGGTCAAAAAGAATCTCTCTTATTTTGATACACTCAATTTCTCCAAGAAGATCAAGATCCCTACTCTTGTTTCCGTCGGTATGGAAGATAAAGTTTCCCATCCTAAATCGGTTTTCGCTCTCTTCAACCACCTAGTTTGTGACAAGAGAATGCAAGTCTATCCTACGGAAGGAAATGAAGCAGGCGTTGCTGGGGACAAACAAAATCTGGCGAATCTGGAATTCTCGAAAGAGATCCTATTTCCGGAATGAAGGAAGTCCGGTTTCATAATTCTCTTACTGGAAACAAGGAAATATTCTCTCCCGAATTTCCAGACAAAGTAAGAGTTTATTCCTGCGGTCCTACAGTATATAACTTCGCCCATCTCGGAAATCTAAGAGCCTTTCTATTCGTAGATCTATTGCGCAGGTCGCTTATCGCATTCGGTTACAAACCTGATATGACGATGAATATTACGGACATTGACGATAAGATCATACGAGAATCCATTGCTTCAGGCAAAACGATCCAAGAATTCACCGCGCCTTGGGTAAAAGCATTTCAAGAAGATTTAGAATCTCTGAATATTCAAAAATTGGAACATTATCCCAAGGCGACCGATTCCATTCCATCTATGGTAGAAATCGTAAAGCATTTGCAATCCAGAGATCTCGTGTATGAAAAGGACGGAAGCCTTTATTATTCCATCTCTAAGTTCAAGGACTATGGAAAACTCTCCAAGATTGACGTTAGTGGAATGAAATCCGGAACTCGCTATGATACAGATGAATACGAAAAAGACGATGTAAGAGATTTCGTTCTTTGGAAATTCCCTAAGCAAGAAGGAGAACCTTCTTGGGAGACTGAGATCGGCTCGGGAAGACCCGGTTGGCATTTAGAATGCTCTGCAATGATCCGAGATGTCTATGGCTCCGGAGTGGACATCCACACCGGAGGAGTAGACCTAACCTTCCCTCATCATGAGAATGAGATCGCGCAAAGTGAAGGAGCCTATCCGAACGAGAACTTCGTTAAGTACTGGCTTCATTCGGAACACTTGCTCGTAAACGGAGAGAAGATGGCCAAGTCCAAAGGCAATTTCTTCACTCTACGCGACTTAACAAAAGAGGGAGCGGACCTGCGCCATATCCGCTTTCTACTGATAGCAGCTCATTATAGATCCAAATTGAATTTCACCAAGGACAGATTAGAAGAAGCAGAACAATCCGTTTCCCGCATCCAAAATTGCGTGAATCGTTTATTGGAAGCCGATTCCAAGTCAGGATCTGCATCAATAAATTCGAATATTCAAATCCCTGAATGGGATGAGTTTCTGGATTCCCTTGCGGATGATCTAAATATCTCCAAATTCTTGGCCTCGGTATTTGAGACAGTCAAGGAAACGAACCAAGCCTTGGACCAAGGATCCATTTCCGAAGAAGGGATCTCGAAACGACTGGAACTATTCAGAAAGATAGATTCTATCTTAGGAATTCTTTCCTTCGAATTGAAAGAAGAAGTATTGGATTCCGAAATAGACGAAATGGTTCGGCAAAGACAAGAAGCCAGACAGAATAAAAACTTTGCAGAAGCGGATAGACTCAGAGACAAATTGAACGAACTAGGTATCATTTTGGAAGACACGAAAGAAGGTCTTCGCTGGAAAAGAAAATGAGTCGTTCCGATTATATCTACGGAAGAAGAAATATCCGAGAGATTCTAGAAAGATATTTGGACCAAGGCTCCGAACTCCCCTTCCAAGAACTTTGGCTCACTCCGGGTGCGAAGAAGGAACTCCAGGATATTCTTTCCGAAATTGGCAATAAGATCAAGATCCAAGAAGCCTCTCCTGGAAAATTGGATCGAATGCTTCCTGGCGTCAATCACCAGGGAGTTCTCGCTTCCAGGATCCTTCTCCATACCGGTGACAAGAAATCCTTCGACGAACATCTAGAAACCTGTAAGGGTCCCATTCTTGTTTTAGATCGTATCCAAGATCCAGGCAACCTAGGAAATATCCTAAGGACCGCAGAATGCTTCGGAGTAGAGACAGTGCTCATTCCGGAGAGAGATTCTTCCGGGATCACTCCCGTTGTAGAGAAAGTTGCATCAGGCGCTCTTGCATATCTAAACGTATTTCGTGTCGGGAACCTGGTTCAAATATTAGAAAAATTGCAAAAACGAAACTTCTGGGTGGTCTCTACTTCCGATCGAGGAGAAGAGGATTGGGCCAAGGTCCCACCTTGGGAAGAATTGGTCATCCTCATGGGAAATGAAGGAGAAGGACTCAAACGGATCCTAATGGAGAAGTCTGATTTTACTGTCAGGATACCACTGCATGGACATATTTCCTCCTTGAATGTGACTGTGGCCACAGGAATCGTTTTAGACCGGCTCAAAAACCGACCACGGTAGTCGCACTGTCGTCATTTATTTATTTCCAAGTAGCGAGATTGTAACCGTTCTCCGCATCAATTCTAGCTTGCGATTTTAGAGGCAGGAGAAGAGAATTTAAGTATGAAAGAACTTTTCTCTTTCCGAATCGTTATCTTACTTATTTCTTTTTTCTCCCTCACATACTGCGGGAATTTGGAGGACAGAATTAAACCTCCGAGTAACGAATCTCTTTCTGACAAGATACGGGATTATCTAACTTCTTCTTACTATGCAGAGCTGAATCACGCAATGTATAAGTTTTCTACTGTAATCACCCCACTCACAGTAAACGATCTTTCTCCTCTATACTTCCAGGATCCCTTTTTCCAAAGAGATAATACTAAGACCAAGATAGTGTTCATTCATGGTTGGGATTTTACCGAAAAGCAAACGGACCCTCCTACTGATTTTAATAAAAAGGTCACTAATCTTCTTTCTACCTGGAACCAGGCCTTAGCATTTACTACTTCTTTGCAGCCTACTGGCGGGCAAACTGTATATCAAAAGTTTGAGGTCTACGTCTTTACATATCGCACATCTGACTATATCGAATTCAACGGAAGAAGGTTTATTGATACCCTCAATAAATATTTTAGCGCTTCGGATAAGGTGATCGTGGTCGCCCACTCTATGGGAGGATTAGTATCCAGATCCGCGATCTTGCACCCGAATAATACGAATGATGTGATTGATCAGATCGTAAGTTTAGGAACTCCGTATTACGGCTCTCCGTTTGCCTCTCCGCAATACCAAGGGAATTTAAACTCCATTGGAACCATTATCAAATTTATGACCAATACTCCTGGCGGAAAGAATTTAGCGTATACGAACGGAATTAGCTCTGGTGTGACTCCTCTCCCGGCAGGCCAGCAAATATATGATGGATTGGATCCAGCCTTTAATCCATTCTTAGAAGGATTGATCGCAAACACTTCTAAGGACGCTCAAACTACGGTGTATGGAGGAGATATTTCTTCTAGCGGTGCCTGTAGCGATGGAACTCACGATATTATCTATCAGAGTGGTTGTTTGGTCTTAGCAAGTGGAGGTTCTCCCACTTTTTCCGATTCGGATGGGATTGTACCATTAAAATCCGGTCTTATGAATAATCGGATCACGAACAACTTTACGGTGAGTGATATGGATCATTCTCAGATGTCCTTTCGGGATGCAACTGGAAGCAACCCGACCCCAGTAACGAATCACTTTAATAACGTATTCAGTTATATCTTTGGGCTTTAATAGAAAATTTTATAGAAAGATAATCAAGCCTTAAGGCTTTTCTCTAAAAGAGACATTCTTAAAGTCGTACCTTAATTCCCATCTCTCTCATATTTTCTTTAGTCTCTCGGATCGTAAATTCTCCGAAGTGAAAGATGGATGCGGCAAGCACTGCGTCAGCCTTCCCTCTCAGAATGGCTTCTACCATATGTTCTGGATTTCCAGCGCCTCCGCTTGCAATAATAGGAATTTCTAAATTAGAAGAAAATGATTTTAGAAGTTGTATATCGAAACCTTTTTTGGTCCCATCCCGATCCATGGAGGTAAGAAGGATCTCCCCTGCTCCCTTAGATTGCGCCTCTTGGGCCCAGTCCAATGCCTCTCTGCCGGTTTCGGTCCTTCCACCATGCAAAAAAATCTCATGGCGTTTGCGCTCCGTATGAAATTTCACATCCACCGCGCATACGATACATTGGGACCCGTAAATTTCGGCAGCTGCACGAAGTAGATCTGGATTTTGAAATGCTGCAGTATTGATGGAAACCTTATCGGCTCCTTTTTCAAGAACTGCTCTTACATCGTCTAGATTCCGAAGTCCTCCACCCACTGTAAAAGGAATAAAAATCCTCTCTGCAACTGCTTCCACCAAATGAATAAGAATATCCCTTTTATCGCTGGAAGCAGTTATATCAAGAAAACATAATTCATCCGCAAGATTCTGTTCGTAAGCAACTGCTGATTCCACGGGATCTCCCGCATCCACCAGATTTACGAAATTTACCCCTTTAACTACCCTTCCATCCTTAATGTCCAGGCAAGGAATGATTCTTGCGGCGAGTTCGCTCATTGGATCTTTTCTGGAAGTTTGACTTTAGAAGACCAATCCGAAATTGATTTGGCAAATCCGAAGATCTTCTCTTCTTGCAAAGAAGGAGCCGTTACTTGCAATCCGATCGGAAGTCCTTTAGAATCCGTTCCTATCGGAATGGACATAGCGGGAACCCCAGCCAAATTCACGGAAGTGGTAAGGATATCTGCCTTGTACATTTGGATCGGATCAGAAGTCTTCTCTCCTACTTTAAATGCAGTAGTAGGAGAAGTAGGTTGCAGGATCAGATCCACTTTTGAGAAATAGCCTTCGTATTCCTTCTTGATCAGTGTTCTTGCTTTCTGCGCTCTTCCGTAATACGCATCATAATAACCTGCGGATAAGGAGAAGGTTCCGAGTAAGATCCTTCTTTGGACTTCTTTTCCGAATCCTTCGCTACGACTTGCTACATAAAGATCTTCTAATTTACCGCTCGGATCCTTTCTCGCTCCGAAGCGTATTCCGTCAAAACGAGAAAGATTAGAAGAACATTCTGCAGTCGCGATGATATAATAGATAGGAATTGAATTAGATAAGAGAGAAAAATCCAGATCCACTAGTTTTGCGCCTTTGGACTCCAATTCACTTAATAATGATTCGTAGGCCTTCGCCACGTCCGGCTCAATTTCTGAACTGATCTTCATCTTTCCGATGCGTAACCCTTGCAATTCCAACGGCTTTGCCTTAGAAGCTTCGAATGCAGGGAGATTCTTAGATGTTGCATCCTTAGGATCCTTTCCGGAAATAATAGAATACACATCTACTACTCCGTCAATGTCCTTAGAAAGAGGACCGATCTGGTCTAAACTGGAAGCATAGGCAACAAGTCCATAACGAGAAACGGTACCATAGCTCGGCTTCAATCCATAAATCCCGCAAAGAGAAGCTGGCTGGCGAACAGAACCTCCAGTATCGGAACCGAGAGCAACCGGAACAAAAGAAGCAGCCACAGCCGCAGCCGATCCTCCGGAAGATCCTCCCGGAATTCGACTCGTATCGAAAGGATTCTTGGTAATCTGGTAAGCGGAGTTTTCTGTAGAGGAACCCATCGCGAATTCATCCATGTTTGCTCTTGGAATAAGAACAAATCCCTTTGCCAGCAGCTTTTCGACTGCAGTAGCGTGGAATGGAGAATGATAGTTTTCTAGGATCTTGGAAGCGCAACTGGTAACAGTGCCCTCGATGCAGATATTATCTTTGATCCCGATCGGTATACCGTCGAATTCTGAAAGAGCCTTTCCTGCTTTTCTTCTTTCTGTGCTTTCGGCAGCGGACTTAAGTATATTATCTTTTTCGAATTTAAGAAAGGCTTTGATCTTAGAATCTTCTGCCTCGATTCGAGAGACCAAGGAATTGGCAAGCTCGGTAGGAGTGAATTCACCCGCATTTAAGCCTTTTTTAATTTGTGAATAGGTTAATTTCCAAAGATCGCTCATGTTTCAATTACCTTAGGAACTACAAAGTATCCGTTTTGAAAGCTAGGAGCAAAGGATTCTATTTGAGAACGATTTAAGCCTTCTTTAGCCTGATCCACTCTGAGAGTGTTTCCCTCATTCGGATATAAGTCTTCGTCCGAAACGGAACTTACATCCAACTCGGTGATCGTATCCACATAATTGAGTACTTTATTAAAATCGGAAAGAAACGCTTGGATATCTTTCGGATCGATCTTGAGTCTTGACAACTCTGCTATTTTTTGGAGGGATTCTTCGTTCAGATTCACGGTTCCTTCTCCTTCTCCTTTAATATGCGTTCTTATCCATGACACCCTTGAAAGGTGTAAGCAGGGTGATCTTAATATCCAGCCATAAAGACCAGTTTTCTATATAATAGATATCCGCCGCTATCCTTTCATCAATAGAGGTGTCGCCTCTGAGACCTTTCACTTGAGCAAGCCCGGTAATACCGGCCTTGACCGCATGCCTTCTCATATAATGTCTATGATCACTCTTAAACTTTTCGACAAAATGGGGTCTTTCCGGCCTAGGACCCACGACGGACATGTCTCCTAAAAGCACATTAAAAAACTGAGGTATTTCGTCAAGGGAGGTCTTACGCAAGATCCTACCGATCGTGGTCACTCTTGGATCATTTTGAATGGTCCAAGTAGTCTCAGACTTGGACTTTTCCTGGACCACCATACTTCTAAACTTGATCATCTTAAAGCTCTTATTATCCAGTCCTACTCTCTCCTGATAGTAGAAGACAGGTCCTCTCGAACTCAGCTTTATTAGCGCAGCAAGGATCAGAAATATAGGAGAAAAGATCAGAATGAAACTGGAAGAAAATAGAATATCAAAGGTTCTTTTGATCGCTCGATTATAACCCAATCGAACCGGGATATTTCGAATGGAGATCACAGGAAGTCCATCCATCTCATCCACTCTTCCCTTGGCCTTGATGAATTCTTGGAAACCTGGAATGACTTTCAGATCGATCCCTTCGGTATCGCAGGCATCGAGAACTTCTTGGAGATGGTCTCCTTCTGCATTATTCAAAGCATATACTACCAGATCCGGTTTCACTTCCAGGAGTGCCTTCTCGATCTTGTTCGTCTTGCCTACTACCTTCATGTCCTTTCGGATTGGCTTGGTAAGCTTAGAACTAACATACCCTACGATCTCATATCCGTAGATCTGGTGTCTTTGGACAGAATCTGCAAATCTACTTGCAGTTTCTCTTACTCCGATGACAAGGACCCTTCTTAAATTATATCCTTTGCTTCTAAGATAACGCAGTATCTGTCTCGTAAGCAAATGAAGTGCCCCGATCGAAAATATATTCGTAGCAGCGAATACTAGAATAAAAGAACGAGAAAATCTTTCACTTCCGAAGTCTCCCCTAAAGAAGAATAGAATAGAAAGTACGGAGAATAAGTTTAGAAACACTCCTCCAACAATAACCAAGAGCTCATCCGCAAAGGAAAGACCTCTTCTGGGATGATACAGATCTATAAATAAAAATACTATGACCTGAGAAATGGAAAGCACGGAAGCAAGCACGAAATAGCTGACCGGATCCACGTAGGAGCGATCGATTCCGCTAGGATCTCCTACATAAAATCTGAGTAGAAATGCGAATAGACAACTACCCAGAGAGAAGATCAAATCCAAGAATACGAATAACAATTTAAAAGTTTGGCTTCTTTCTTTTAGCATATCACTGAGATTCTACTCCCTCCACATAACCCGCTTTTAACGGACGTTTTTTGAATCTATACAAGCGCATTCTCGTCAACTGAGAAGCATCTTCCTGACCAAGGCTGAAATCCGTAAGAGAAATAGAGAAGAAGATGGATTGGTCGTAAAAGGTAACTTGGCTCGCCCCTGTGGTTCCGCCCGGAACGGATCTCAAATCACTACTCAATCCTAAACGGAAGTTCATCGTATGTAAATTATACTTTATGGTTCCCATCACTCGGTTGATATTCAAGGCAGTATTCTGGCGCGCCTGGGTTCCGTTGAGCCCGGTTCCATTGATCAAGTCTTGTCCCAAAGAAGTAGAAGTCATGTTCATGGAAGTAAATGGAGCCGTAGGATCCTGATTCACTATATATCTTTGGTAATAATAATTATCCGTTTGGTTGGTATATCTCCAAGGTTCCGTAACCCTGGAATCGATCTCTGCTTCGAACCCGAGCTCTCTCGTGATATCTATACTTGCCTTGGCATAGATCCTATAATTGTCCACCATAGAAGCGTAATATATATGATACCAAGTAGTCCCCACTTCCAGCTCTCGAATATATCTCAAGAAAGGAAGACGAAAGCCTCCCATTTTGTATGAAACAGTCAGGTTATTCGAAAGAGGTCTTCCGAGAGGAGTGTGATAAACGAAGTCGTTATTAAAGAAGATACCGGAATAGAAGCTTCTCTTTCTTTCCAAGAGACTTCTCTTTCTCTTGCTGAAACCTTCTAAGAAATCTATATAACCGGCAAATCGGAATACAGTAAAATACCAACGTTCTTTGTTCGTAGGTTGAGGCTGGTATTGATCCGAGAAATTTCTAAGATCTCGGATCGTGCGAAGTGAGATCTCGAAATTCTCCAAAGCATAACTTTCCAAAGAAAGTTCCACCTCGTGTTGGCGGTTCTTCATTAAGATCGGATCCTGCAACTCTGGCTTCTCCGCTTCGAGCTTACGATACGTAGCATTAAAGAAAAGAATAGGAGCTCCGACTCTCAGGTTCGTATTCGTTCTGAAGTATTGATAGCTATCCCTGGCAAGGCTTCTCTCCAAAGAGGTGAAGTTCGTATTCACCGTGCTGGAAGAAGCAGTCCCTGCAGGCAGCTGAGCGGATTGCTTTTTAGCACCATAATATACTGCTGGAGCCAAAGAAATATAACTTCCGAAGTTCATAGAAGTTCTAAAGCCAGTCTCACCCTGCAAGAAGGATTGTGTCCGGAGAAGATTGTCCTTATAGTCTCCGTTCGGATCATTATAATTTCCGTCGGGAGTCGGGATTTTCAATTTTTCCTGAACAGGAACCCCGTAGAATCTCAATAACGTATTCGTTAAGTAGGTATCCCAGTAAACCGGAGTTTCAAAATAAGGAAGTCTCGTTACCTCGGAACTATTCTTAATCGTAGTAGAAGGAAGAACATCTACGGTAGGAAAGTAACCTGACTTTCCGAGAGGGGTCAAATTATAGAAGAGCATATTTCTCTTCATGTTAACGTTAACGGAAAGATCTCCCCTATTCTCCGTATAATCCGCCTTCCATTCCAAGGAGTTACGAACATAACCGAATCGAACGTCCCTATAAGTATACAAGGATTGCAAACTATTATTCGGTTGGTACCTATTGCCGTATTCGTATTCGAATAATCTGTTAGTATAATTTTCGTATTGGATGGAGATGTTACGGGTAACGTCCTTTTCCGTATTATTCATCTTGGAATTGAGAAAGATCCGCCCCTTCCACCATGGATCCTTATCTACTCCGATATTAGGGATATTGGTCCCGTAATAATCTCCTTTATCGATCTCGTTCGTGACCCCAGTGGTTCCCAGCCCATAATTCGCAAATCTGTTCTGATAACCAGGAACGATCTGATAGGCCTTATGGTTCGCATAACCTACGTCGATTTGGTAATTCAGATTAGCGCTCTGTCTCCACATTTCCATCTGAAATGCCTGACCGGTCATTTCATAGAAGTCCGCACGGAACTTATATCCCATAGGAGACCAAGAATTTCCAGGTAGAACGGACCACTGGAAGGAGTTCTGCATGAACAACCCTTGGGTATTATTCTTACCCATCTGAGTATTCCAGCCGTTTCCAAGGTTATTATTATAGAAGAATGGCAACCAGAAGACTGTAGTTCCTCCTACCTGAAAACGAACGTTAGATCCTATGATCGTTTTATCATCGTAGATAGTTACCTTATCTACTTTAAAGGAATAATGAGGCTTCTCCGCGTTGCAAGAAGTGAAGTAACCCATCTCCAACATGTAACGCTTATCATCTAGCTTCTTGAACTTTTCGCCCACGAAGTAGGCTGGTGACATGGTCCCTTTGGTATTATAGACCACTCCCTTATCTAACTTATAGTCATAGATGAATTTGTCACCGGTGACCTTAGCTCTTCCGTCCTCGAACTTGATTCCACCTTCCGCATAGATCTCTTGTCTGTCCGAATCCACAGAGATCGTTTCGGCTTCGAGGGCACCGGTTCTCAGCTTCAGACGAACCCTTCCCCGCAAGACAAGAACTCCACCCTTGGTCTTGTCCACACGCATGAGTTCCCCTTCTGCAGCGTTCTCGATTACCATAGGAAGTTCTTTCTTATTTGTTTCGGCTAACGCGGAGAAGTCGGGTTTCGTATCTTCTTTTTCTCCAAGAGCAGCTTTCAGTCTCTTGCGTCTTGTATATATGGATCCTTCTCTAGAAAGACCTAGGTTTTCTAACTGCTCGTCCACTTCTCTTTCGCTCAGGATCTCTATGGATCTTCCGAGCAAACGGTTTCGAGTCTTGACTACGGATCTTTGGGTATCATCTTCCGTTGCAGTTGCCTCGGGAAGTCCGGGCACGCGAGGGCCTGAGTCACCAGTCTGCTGAGCCAATGCAAGGCTAGGCAGAAATAGAAGAATTAGACAATTTCGGATCCAGGGGCGCATTCCGCGATAAGCCAGACTATTGGGTCGGGTCAGTCCTGCATTACTAATTTATAGAAGGCCAGCACGCTAATTCCTAATAGAATGCGATACCAGCCGAATCCGGTAAAGGTATGAGCCTGCAAATATTTCAGGAACCACTTTATTACTAAAAAACAAAGTATAAAGGAAGCGAAAAATCCAAGGCATAGGATAGGCAAATTGTCTCCGTCCAAAATGCTTCTGTGTTTGTATAACTTATAGGCACTTGCCAGAAACAAAACAGGCACCGCAACGAAGAAGGAGAATTCAGCAGAACTCTTGGTATCTTTTCCTAAAAGCCTCGCAGTAACGATAGTCGCTCCCGAACGGGACACACCCGGGATCAAGGCTAAACATTGAAAGATACCTATAATGATCGCATCTTTTAAGCGAATAGGATTCTCTCCCTTATCTTTGGAATTGCGTTCAAACCAATATTCCGAAAAAAGAATAAAGACTCCTCCCACAAGCCAAGCCCAGCCCAAGATCGCGAGAATATCATCTCTTCCCTTGATCGTGTCCAGAAATCCCCGAAAAGCGAAGCCCGCAAGCAAGATGGGCAGAAATCCGACCACAACCTGGGTCAAGAACAGGAAACCTTCCTTGTTCTCACTCTTCTTCAAAAGGTAAGAAAAAGCTGATTTTCCCTGTAAAAGGAATTTGTCCTTATATAGAACAAGTACGGAAAGAATAGCACCACTTTGGATGAATATATCGAAGAGGTCGTCGAATTCCTCCCCTTCCGGAAACGGAAAGAAGGTGGAGAAGAGGAAGAGGTGTCCTGTAGAGGACACCGGTAAAAATTCCGTAAGCGATTCGATGATGCTTCGGAAAAAAGCGTTTAAGTAAGAATTCAATTCGGTAAGTTAAAAATTAAGCTTACTTTGTTTCCGTAGCAGGAGCAGCGGCAGGAGCCTCCGGAGCCGGAGTAGAAGCTGCCTCTCCTTTCTTAGAATCTGGGAAAGTGAATTCTTGGTCTAAGTATTTTTCCAGATCAAACTTATCGTTATGTTTGATGGAAACACCTTCTTTGATTCTGTCGAGAACTGACTGATATACAGTCTTGGATTTTTCGCCTTTGATCTGAGCGCGGACCGCATCGTAGCATTGCTCGATAGTAAGAGACTCAGCTTGTTTGTATTTCGCTCTTAGCTCTTTACAACCAGCTTCTAACTCTTGTTCAGTGATCTTAATTCTAGATTCGATCTGCTCGGTGATGTACATGTTGGAAATCAACTGCATCTCTTGGAACTTTAAGATTTCTTTAATATCGGATCTCTTGCTGAAACCGCTCTTGTCAGCAGCTGCTTTGATCACCAGCATCTGGCGATAGTTCTCGAAGAATCTTCTCTTCTTGAATTCGTTTCTTAAAACTAAGAAACTTTGAGGAACCTTGTCTTCGCTTTCAGTTAAGAACTTGATGATATTCTTTTTTTCGATATTTTGAGTGCGGCTCAGAGTGTCGAGCGCGGTATCATACGCAGCCTCGAAGCTTGCAGTGGTGACCTTATTGCCATCGATGGACTCGATGACCGGGGTTCCGTCCCCACAGTTTGCATACGCAATGAATGAAAATATTACAGTTAAAGATACAAATAGCCGTTTCATTTAGAGGAATTCCTATGCAAAAAGTAGTACCACCTGCCCTGGCGTCTATTACTTTTTGTCAGGCTGCATTTCCGTTAAGAAATACACTAATTGCGAAAGTTTGTCTTTCAGATTGGCTTTGCCAGGAATGTAGATGAGGACGTTGGGCTCTCTCGGATTCATGGTAAGTCCCATTCTTGCCGAGATCAAATTCACAATTTTGTCGTAACTTCCTAAAAAGTGGGAACCTAATTTTAAACGAACTTCTTCGCCAAGTTCGGAAACGGATTCAAAACCCAAGGCAGAAGCGAGAGTACGAATCCTTTCCAACATAAGGAATGTCTTTGCTTCTTCCGGAGGTTCTCCGAAACGATCCGTCATTTCCTTTGTCACCTCGTCAATTTCATCCAAGTCTCTTGCGCCTTCAAAGCGTTTGTAGAATTCTATCTTTTGTCTTGTATCGGAAATGTAAGTTTCCGGAATGAAGAAGTTCGAATCTAGATTGATTGCAGTCCGAACTTCTATCTTAACATCCTCTCCCTTGATCCTTGCAATCGCCTCCTCCAACATCTGGACATAGAGATCGAATCCCACTTCCATGATGTCACCGGATTGCTCTTTGCCGAGTAAGTTACCCGCGCCTCGGATCTCGAGGTCTCTCATGGCAACCTTGAAACCGGAACCGAGCTCTTGGTACTCGTAGATCGTATTCAGACGCTTCTCCGCATCTTCAGTTACCACTCTGTCTTTGGGGAGAAGAAGATATGCGAATGCCTTTCTATCACTTCTTCCAACCCTACCTCTGATCTGATAAAGCTGGGATAGTCCGAATAGGTCCGCTCTCTTTACGATGAGAGTATTCACATTCGGGATATCGATCCCTGATTCTATGATTGTAGTTGTGACCAAAATATCAAACTTTCGCGCGTAGAAATCCACCAAAGTCTCTTCGATCTCTTCTTCCGTCATTTGGCCGTGAAGTACGCCGATAGATGCTTCGGGAACAATTTCGTTTAACCGCTTCGTTTCTTGTTCAATCGATTCCACACGATTATAAAGATAGAATACTTGTCCTTCTCTAGAGAGTTCGTTTCGGATAGCCTCTCTTAAGACCTCCTCATCCTCTTCGATCACATACGTTTCTACGCTTTGTCTGTTTTTAGGAGGAGTCGCGATAATGGAAAGTTCGCGTATCCCGGTCAATGCCATGTGCAATGTTCTTGGAATTGGAGTCGCAGTAAGAGTAAGAACATCCACTAAGTTTTTCATCTTCTTGATGGATTCCTTATGGTTCACTCCAAACCTTTGCTCCTCATCGATGACCAAGAGTCCCAGATTTTTAGGTTGAACCGAATTCGCAAGAACCGCATGGGTCCCGATCACCATATCCACTTTTCCGGAAGAGAATCTCTTGAGAACATCCCTCGTTTCTGCGGGAGTACGAAGGCGAGACACGAGCTCCACACTGATCGGATAGTTCTCGAACCTCTTTCTCATATTATTATAATGTTGTAATGCAAGAATAGTCGTGGGTGCAAGCATCAGGATCTGCTTTCCTGCCATGGCAACCTTGAACGCGGCCCGGATCGCTACTTCAGTCTTGCCATAACCCACGTCACCGCAGACCAAACGATCCATTGGCTTGGGAGACTCTAGGTCTTTCTTGACTGCTTCAATCGCTTCGATCTGATCCGGAGTCTCCTCGTATTCGAACTCTGCCTCGAACTCCTCTTGGTAGATCGTGTCGGGAGGAAAGGAATATCCCTGAAGCTTGATCCGATTCGAATACATTCTCACCAAATCTTCCGCAAGACCCTCGACAGCTTTTTGCACTCTGTCTTTAGTCTTCTTCCAAGTACTTTTTCCAAGACTATCTAATCTAGGCCTTTCGGTCCCGCCTACGAATCTTTGGACAAGAGAGATCTGATCCAAAGGAACAAACAGAGTGTCTCCTCCGTGATATTCCAGTTTAAGAAAGTCTCTTTCCTTTCCACCTGCATTCACTCTTTCTATCTTCAGGAATTTTCCGACCCCATGATTCACATGGACTACGAAGTCACCTTCCTTCAGATCTAAGAAGCTTTGGATGGCCTTACTGCTCTGTTTCTTGAACCTGGTCTTGCGTTTGTATTCTCTTCCGAATACATCGTTCTCGGATAATAGAAGAAGTTTCTCTTCTTCCCATAGAAAGCCGTTACGTATCTCGGAGACTACTAGGTATACGTCATTGCCGGACTTAGCAGGAATTGAGATCGGTTCGGGCTCGGTCGCTTCTGGATTTAATAAACGAATTCCTTCCGACTCGAATAAACCCAAAAGTCTCTGGGTTTGTGCCTCGAAGGAAGAAGTAAGGATCACTCTCCACCCTTCTTCTACTTTTAATTCTCCGATCTTTTCCCTAACTTCTCTGATCTTTCCCTTGAAACCGGGCGCTTCCTTGAGAGGACAGACCAAGTCCGTTTCTTTGCTCGGCGGAAGTTGAGTAAAACTTACCCCTTGCAACTTTTCTAATGCCTCCGACTCTTCTCCTTCTCTTAAAAGAAAGGAAGGAGAAGCACATAAGATTTCTGTACTTCTTTTTTCATAGAGCGCTGAATATTCCCTCTGCAAATGAGAGGTCCTCTCTTTTACCCCGTTCGGATCTGGAAAGATAAGCAAAGGTTTTATATTAAAAAAAGATAAAATTCCTTTATTCTCTCGGATCATTGGGATCAATTCTTCGTAATATGTTCCGCCGGATCCGTCAGGTATTTCAGGAAGATGCAAAGAAGAATCCGCATTCGAGATAAGCTCTCTATACTTTTCCTTTTGTGCGTCCGTTAGGACGAATTCATCCGCCGGCAAAAGCAAGGCCTCTTGCAGAGAATCGGAAGATCTTTGGGTTTCTGGGTCGAAGGTGCGAATGGATTCCACCTCGTCTCCAAAGAAATCGATCCGCACAGGATCAGAAGAGAAGGAAGAAAACACGTCCAGGATTCCTCCCTTCAGACTGAATTCTCCGAATGCCTGACACATATCTACTCGATGATATCCGAGACGAATTAGCTCTCTCATCAAAGTTTCTGGTTCAATTTCTTGGCCGATCTTTACGGAAAGAGATCTATCCTTTAGCGCGGAAGCCTCCGGCAAAGTCTTTAGAAAACCGGATACGGAAGTGAAGACTAAAACTTTTTCACCGGACAAGATACGAGCGAGAGCCTTGATCCTCTCTCTCTTCATCTCTTGCGGATAACGCATATATTCGTAAGGCAAGACTTCCTGGCCCGGAAGATAACAAATAGAATCCGCATCCAGATAGCTCAAGGCTTCTCTATATAAAAATTCGCCTTCTATACTCGTAGGAGCTACTACGATAGAAGATTGTTTTAGACGTTTAAAAATACTCGCAGACAGAAGAGAATGCACTGAGTTGGGAACAGAAGAGATCCTTGTTCCTGACTCAATAGAAGAAAAAAGATCCTCTATAGGTTTTTTCCAATCAGAAGGAAGGGAAGAAGACTTTGCCATAGAATCAGGAAACCTTCACGGTCAGATTATCGATCAATCGGACCTGCCCTAAGAATACAGCCACTGCAAGAAGGATCTCGCCTTTTAATATATGCAATTCTTCTAATGTTTCCGCATTCAATACTTCTAGATAATCTATCTTAATCAGAGAAGAAGAATCCAAAACATCCTTCATTACTGTCAGCACCTCTGCTGGATCCTTCTCGCCTTGTTTAATCAGATTTTCCCCTAAACGAAGAGCTCTACTCAAAAGCAAAGCCTCTTCTTTTTCCTTAGGGCTCAAACGAGCATTTCTGGAGCTTAAGGCAAGTCCTTGCTCGGAGCGAACAGTATCCACACCGATAACTTCCATCGGAAAACCTAAAGCTTTTGCGAAATCCTTAACGATCAAAAACTGTTGGTAATCCTTCTTACCGAAATAGGAACGATCCGCAGGAATTGTATGAAAAAAACGGGATAATACCAGAAGCACACCTTCGAAATGGCCGGGACGAGTGGTCGCATCTAGATTCTTCATGAGATGAGGGACTTTCAATTCTACGGAAGGAATTCCTCCTGGATACACAGTATCCTTTGCAGGAAGATACACAAGATCCGCTCCTGCTTCTTTACAAATTTGTAAATCACCTTCCGTATTGACCGGATACTTTGCATAATCTTCCGGATCGTTGAACTGAGCGGGGTTCACAAAGATGGAAACAACGGTCTTGTCATTCTCAGAAACGGATCTTCTAAATAGATCCGCGTGTCCCTCATGCAAGAAACCCATTGTAGGAACAAAACCCACCTTCAGACCTTTGGATTTCCAGGAAAGAATAGTCTCTGTGATTTCTTTCGGATCGGAAGAATGGATCATAGATCTCTCTTAGGAAGGCGGACCTTTACAGAATTCCCATGCTCTTCGTCTAGGCCTTCGAATTCGGATAATACTTTCACATAAGGATATAATTTCTCTAGAGAATCTTGGGTCACTTCTTGGTAGGTGACTCTTTTTAAGAAAGTCATCACTCCTAAAGAAGAGAAGATCCTACTTCCGCCTGCTGTAGGAAGAATATGATTTGTGCCGCTGATATAATCTCCCATTGCCACTGGAGAATAAGGTCCCAAAAATACGGAGCCCGCATGCTTTATTTTTTTGAATAATTCCTTATAATTCTTTGTCTGGATCTCCAAATGTTCCGGTGCATATAAATTCGAGAATTCAACGCAGGAATCTAAATTAGGAAAAACTAATATCCAGCTCTCATTCTCTATCGAGGCTTTCTTGATCTCCGCCCTCTTAGGTCTTTCCTTCAGAGCAAGATCGATCTCGGCCGCAACCTTCTTTGCAAAATCCATAGAATCTGTGCATAGAATAGCGGCAGAATCCTCTCCATGTTCCGCTTGGGAAAGAAGGTCCGCTGCAACCCAATTCGGATTAGCAGAATCGTCCGCGATCACAAGAACTTCACTCGGCCCGGCAGGACTGTCTATACCGATCACGCCTTGACCGCTCAAAATGATTTTTGCGGCAGTCACGAATTTATTTCCAGGACCGATCACGAATTCGGAGCGAGGAATACTCTTTGTCCCGTAAGAAGCGGCAGCAATTCCTTGTGCTCCTCCTACAGTCACGATCGCATCCGCACCAGCAATCTTTGCTGCGGCAAATAATCCATCCGGGATCCCTCCCTCTTGAGGAGGAGTTACGATCTGCACATGCTTTACACCGGCGATCTTTGCGGGCAGAACACCCATTAGAATGGTAGAAGGATACAATGCCTTTCCACCAGGTGCATATACAGTTACTGATTCAATAGGAGTATAACGTATCCCGAGAGAATTTCCGGAGACATTCACATCTAGATCCGAAGGGACCTGAGCTTTATGGAATGCACTTATATTTTCTTTTGCCTTTTCTAGAGCTGCTACCAGTTCAGGACTCGCGTTCCCTTTCCATTCGGAAACAGGATAATAAAAAGAAGAAGGTTGTAATTTGTCGAATTTTAGGGTGAGCTCTCGAACAGCTTCATCCCCTCGGGTTCGGACTTCTTCCAAAATGGGTCGAACCAAAGATAGAGTATCGTTTAAATCCTGCTTTGCCCTTTGTAGGATCGATTCTAAGGAAAAACCGGCGTCTACTTCTCGGATCCGAATGCCCATACGGACATATTTTTTCTTTGCCCGGACTTCGCATCCCGAAAATCCTGGGTTCTCTTCTAAGGACAAGGGCCATGAAAGTTTTTTGCCTCAACTGTAACGGGATTCGATCTTCTTGGGAAAAAGGATTGGGAGATATACTTTCTTCCGAAAAACCGGACTTCGTGTGTTTCCAAGAGACCAAGGCGCAGCCGGACCAACTCTCTCCGGAGCAATGGGAGGGCTTGGGTTATAAGGCCTATTTTCATTCGGCAGAAAAGAAAGGATACTCCGGGGTCAGTCTCTGGACAAAGAAAGAACCTAAGAAAGTCACCTACGGCATCGGAGTGGATGAATTCGATAAGGAAGGAAGAAGCGTCCTTGCGGAATTCGATTCTTATGCGATCTGGACTGTTTACTTTCCTTCCGGCACTACTGGGGACGTAAGACAGGCTGCCAAGATGAGATTTCTAGAAGAATTTCTGAAACTCGCGACTAAATTAAAGAAGAAGCATACAAACCTCATCCTTTGCGGAGACGTAAACATTGCTCATACCGAAAGAGATATACATGATCCGAAAGGGAACGCAAAGAGTAGTGGCTTTCTTCCGGAAGAAAGAGCCTGGGTCACGAAATTTCTCTCTTCTGGATGGCTGGATAGTTTTAGAGAATTGTATCCTGACAAACAAGAATACACTTGGTGGACTTTTAGAGCGGGCGCAAGAGGAAAGAATAAAGGATGGAGGATCGATTACTTCTTCGTAACTCCTGAATTAAAGACTAAACTGAAAAGTTTAACTGTGAAAAAGGATCCAATCCTTTCCGACCATGCAGCGATGATCTTAGAAGTAGACCTTCCTAAGAAATGATCATTTCTTAGGAAGAGTAAGATTTATCTTAGGAAGATTCTTCTTTAGAAAATCTGAAAGTTCCGACTCGAATACAAGAACCGTGTCCGTGATCCTCTCGGGAGATTTGGAACGAACCATCTTCTTATCCAAGAGCTTGCCTGAAAACAGGAGAGGTTCTTTCCAAAAAGGAACTCGGATCTCTATTACTGCGTTTGTTCCTTCCTCAGGATCAGGATGAAAACGATCCAAAGTAAAACTCAGAGCAGTTCCTTCGATCCCTTCCCAAGTAGCAGGAAAGTCACCGGAAGCAGAATGAACTTGAACGGGAACTTTTACCGTTTCAAAGAATCGATTCTTGAACTCCTGTACGATTTTATCCAAAATAGCCATCTATGTTTCTCTATCGTTAATTAACAAATAAGACTTAGTGCGACGCAAACAAATTTCAACTTTTTGGAAAAAAATGAAGGGCTTAAGAATGCTTTTTCCAGAATTCCAGGACGTAAGAGTTAATACGATCCGGAGCTTCTAAAGGAAGAAAATGTCCAGCTTGAGAAACGATCTGCAATTCGAAAGGAGCTCTGAAAGAAGTGTCCATTCCTTCGAACATTGATTTGTCGATGCAATGATCATCGTCTCCGGTGAGCACGAGCGAAGGAACACTGATCTTTCGAAACACAAGTTCCCTCGCTCGATTCCAATCTTTTAAAGAATCAGGCGTCATCAAGCCTCGATAATAACCGAGTGCCGTGCTCAATGCTCCCGACTCTTTTAAATTTTGACTCACCTCTCTGAATCGTTCTTCGGGTAAGACCCAATTGGGGCTCCAGTCTTTCCAGAGCCTTCTTAAAAAATCTCCGTCTTGGATGGCTTTTTCAGGAATACCGAATCTTAATTGGAAGAATAGAATGTACCAACTTCTGAAAATCTGTAATGGATGAGTAAATAAATTCTTAATGAAAACAGGAAGAGGAGGAACCGAGAGAGTGCTCAATACATCAAAAGATCTGGGAGAAAGATTGGCGAGTCCATACGCTGCAATGCTACCCCAATCATGTCCAAGTACAAGAACCTTGTCCGGATTTTCTTTGCGTTTGATCTTATCTAAGAGTGCATCCAGATCCTGGGCCAGATCGGCAATAGAAACTGTTCCGGTTTTTCCCTCCTTGAACCCGGAAGGAACGGATCCCTTGGAGTATCCTCTTAAAAAGGGCGCATAACAAGAAAAGTCGGAATCGGAAAATCTTTCCATCAAAGGAAGAAAGGAACGCGCGTCATCCGGAAACCCATGTAGGAATAAGGCCAGATTCTTGCCCTTCCCCACCTTAAGAACATCGAACTCGAGACCGTTCGCTTGTATTTTGATCTTTTCAAATTCCATTCTGGGTTACAATGTCGAAGTTACTACAAATTGAAAGCGAAAAGCCCGACTTCTTATCTCAAGCGGAATATAAAGCCACTCGGTTGCGCCCCGTTTCCTTGGCTTGGTATAAGGCGATATCCGCCTCTTTCAAAAAGCCTAAAGAATCTTTTTCTTCCTTTCCAGGAGTTTTGGTAGAGATTCCGATGCTTACGGATACATACGCAGAAGTTTGGGAAGCCTCGTGAGTGAGTTGCAATTCCTGAACCTTGGACCGAATATTCTCAGCAACGATAGACGCTTTTTCCGAGTCCGTTTCCGGAAGAATGACTGCAAATTCTTCTCCACCATAGCGAGCCGGAAAATCTCCTGCCCGTCTCGCAGTGTCTTTTAAGACTCCCGCCACTTTTCGGATGCAATCATCCCCTGCTTGGTGTCCATAGGTATCATTGTATTTCTTGAAGTGATCTATATCCAAAAGAAGGAGGGAAATCGGTTTTCCTCCTCTACAAGATCTTTTCCATTCCACTTCTAGGATCTCATCGAAGAAGCGCCTATTCCAAATTCCGGAGAGTCCATCCGTTCTGGAAACTCTAAGAAGTGCCTGGTATGCTTCGGAAAGCTTATCGGTGATCTCTTCTAGATCTTTTTCTCTCTGCTTTCTTTGCAGCATCTCATGGCGAAGCCTGAGAGCGGAGCGGACCCTTGCTCGCAACTCATTCGCATCAAAAGGCTTTGTAACGTAATCTATGGCACCGATCTCGAAGGCGGACTCCAAGGTTTGTGCATCATGAATTGCAGTAATGATAATGACAGGCAGGTCCGCAAATTCTTCTTTCGAACTCATGGTCTTCAGAATATCTAGACCGTTCATTCCACCCGGAAGCAGAATGTCCAAAAGAAGAAGGGAAATTTCTTTCTTATTCTTTGGATCTCCGCTTAGCCCTAACCACTCCATAGCAGTGCCCGGGTCCTGAGTGGAAACCACTTCTCCATAACCTGCCTTCTTTAAGATCCGTTCCACTAAGAGACAGTTTTCGGGAGCATCATCTAGGATCAGAATTCTATCTATTTCTGTGTGCGGAGAAACGGTTTTGCCTGTATCTTTATCTGGCCCAAACATCTTCGCTATTGTTTCATCCGACGGGAGATTCAAATTCTTATTACTTTTTAGAAAAGAATTTTACTAAGCTATATGAAAAGTTTTGGAAAGAAAGCGGTTTTTTTTCTCTCTTAGAAACGATTTTAGGCGACGAAAACAGTTCCCACCTGTATTTTAGAACGGTTCGAAGGGGGACACTTTGGAACAATCATTTTCAAGAAAACAAATCCTTGGCTTAAGTGCTGCCGCAATTGCGACTCTTGCCAGTTCTTCTGTATTAGGCGAGGATCATGCTTCCAAAAAACATTCTAAAAAATCTAAAAAGACAAACTCTATGCCGGTAGGTTCCGCTGCAGAAGCTTCCGCGCAGTGCATCGTCAAGGGAAGAGTTTGCATCAATATGTGCGTGGATGTCCTTTCCGAAGGCCATACTGAAATGGCGGACTGTTTAAGAAGCGTAGAAGAAACCACAGCGCTCTGCGAAGCATTTGTGACCCTTTCTTCTCTACATTCAGTAGGAACTAAGAAACTTGCTTCTCTTTGCCTTGAGTCTTGCGAAAGATGTGCAGCCCAATGCGACAAACACGCAGACCATCACCAAGAATGCAAAGATTGCGCAGAGGCTTGCAGGAACTGCATTGCTGAATTCAAAAAACTTCTCGCAGCCTAAAAAGGGAATTCTACAGAAAATTTAGTTCCTTGCGCGGATGTTTGGATATTTAACCTCGCTTTCAACTGTTTGGACAAGATCTGAATGAGTTGAAAGCCCAAGGTCTCCTTGGATTCAATCTCCGCGTAATCCGAAATTCCTACGCCATTATCTCCTACTTCCAGAAAGAATACTCCGTTCCTGTAAATGCCTCGGATAAAAAATTCTCCGTTTTTTCTACCCTTGTACGCGTACTTGATCGAATTGGTAGCGATCTCATTGATCATCATCCCGATCGGTAAAGCCTTCTCCACTGCAAGACTAAGTTCTCCAACTTCCACGGCTCTACGGATCTCAGAACCGATCCCGTACACGTTCCATAAATTATCCAACAACTTATCTACGTAAGAAGCCAATCCAACCTCGGAGAGATTTTTAGAATTATAGAGTTCGTTATGGACCAAGGACATGGAATAGATCCTACTCTCCGTATCCTTAAGTTCTCGAGTCACTTCCTTGTTCTTAGCATAATTTGCCTGCAAGTTGAGAAGGCTTGCCATGATCTGGAGATTATTTTTGACCCGATGATGGATCTCCTGCAAAAGAGCTTCTTTCTCTCGCAAGGATTGAAGAAGGGATTCTTCCGATTGCTTCCACTTAGTCATATCGACTAGAATGGCTAAGACGATTTCCTTACCCTGTAATTGAAATCGATACGAGGTAATCTCCATCAAAAGAGGAGTCCCGTCCTTTCTCTTATGCACATGAGTCTCTGGCAAATTCTTCCCGTATTTCAAAATGGAAAATAGATTGCTTCCGCTCGAGTTCGGATTTGCAAATAAATTATGAAATTGTAAACCTTGAAATTCTCTTCGATTGTATCCGTATACTCTCTCCGCTTCCTGGTTCAAGTCCAGAATGCCCTCTGAAGCAATATCATATAAAAGCACAGGATGAGGATTGTTCTCGAAGATCAGTCTGTATCTTTCCTCGCTTTCTCGGATATGGTATGACTGCTTCTCAAGTTTAGCCAGCATATCATGTCTTTCGATCGCATATCGGATCGATCTGAAAAGCAGAAGTGAATCGAATCTTCCCTTGATGAGATAGTCTTGGCCACCCGCTTTCAAGGCTTCCGATGCAAGATTCTCATCCTCAGTCCCGGAGCAAATAACGATTGGAATCTCAGGATAGGCCCGACTGATCGTCTCGAATCCGTGAAGACCGAAACTATCCGGTAAAGATAGATCCAAAAGAATGCAATCTATCTCATCCGAATAATCTTCGAGTTGCTCCATTGCATTCGTGACTGTGGCAGAATATCTCAATCTTATTCCGGAAGGATCCGCTTCCATAAGATACAACTCGAACAACCTGGAATCGTCAGGGTTGTCTTCGACAACTAGAATCTGCTTCATCTGAGAGGAAACGACTCTCGTACTCATTTTGGCGGAAGCCTAGATGTTTGGAACCAATAGATCCGAAGAGTAGCCATTGCCTCGAGAAAATTATCATACTCAACAGGCTTCTGGATATAGGAATTCGCGTGCAAATTGAAAGTCGCCATAATATCCCTTTCCGCACCGGAAGTAGTCAATACTACAACAGGGATCCTTTTGAATTCAGGATCCGACTTCAATTCCTCCAAGACTTCCAAACCGTTTTTCTTGGGCAGATTCAGGTCGAGAAGGATAAGATCAGGACGGCTTGCCCCTACAAATTCACCTTCTCCCTTAACGAAATCGATCGCCTCTTCTCCGTCTTTTGCAACGAAGAGCCTCTTCTCTTCTTCTAGTTCTTCTAAAGCTTCCATTGTAAGCCTCACGTCTGCGGGATTGTCTTCGACCAGAAGAATATCAAAATATTTTTTTTTAGGCACGCTCATGTATTAAACCTCAGGCAAGGTGAAATAGAATTCTGATCCGTTTCCGAGTATGGATCGAACCCAGATCTTGCCTTCATGATTCTCCACTATTTTCTTGCATATCGATAGACCGATCCCTGTTCCAGGGTATTCGGAATTCGCATGCAGTTTTTGAAATATTATAAAAATTCGATCAAAGTATTTTGCATCCATTCCTATTCCGTTGTCAGAAACACAAAATTCCCAGAATCCTGGGATCTTTTTTGCAGTTATCTGAACGATAGGACTTCTCTTAGGAGAGCGGAATTTTATCGCATTCGAGATCAGGTTAATGAACAAACGTCGGATCTGTTCCTGGTCCGCAAATATATTTGGAAAAGGTCCTTCGAATACGAGTCTTGCATTTGTCTCTCGGATCACGGAACCTAGATCTTTTTCTACTTCTTCTAGAATTCCTTCCGGATTTCCTTCCGATTTCTTGAGAGAAGAAGAACCAACCCTTGAATAGCTAAGAAGGCTTTCGATCAATACTTGCTGTCTCTTTGCGGCGTCAACCGAGACTCGGATGAATTCTCTCATCTCAGGTTTGATATCTTTCTCAAACTTTCTTTCTAAGAGCTGCAAATAACTCGCGATGGTTCTAAGTGGTTCTTGCAAATCGTGAGACGCGATATAAGCGAATTGCTCCAATTCCTTATTCGTCTTCGCCAGATCTCTCAATGCTTGCTCTAAGGACTCGTTCGCTTCTTTTTTCGCAGTGATGTCGCGGTTCACCATAATGAGTCCGGGAGAAATAAAACTATCAGGAATGATCTTCTTAAAATTACTTTCGATCATGATCTTCTTCCCGGAACTTAAGGTATGGATCAATTCTCTCTTAGAAGCGCCGACTGTTTCCCAGTCTTTCATAGCAGCTTTATAATTTTCATCCGTAATCCAGTCTTCTTTAAACATCACTGAGTAATGTTTACCTATGCAATCGGTCTCTCCGACCCCATAGAGTTGAGCAGCATATTTATTATAATAAGTAATCCTTTGGTCAGCATCCAATGCGATGATAGCATCATTTACCTGAGAGATGACAGACAAATTAAATCGGATCATCGCTTCGTATTCAAGCCGATCCGAAATATCATATACTATTCCTAGAATCTCCTCTACCTTCTTCTTTTTATTCAGCCTAGGATACATTCTAGTTTCTAGATAAAGATCATTGATCTTGCTATGATATAAACTCTCTTCTCCCTGTAGGGTCTTATTAAATGCGTCTAATACTTCCGGACGAGATTCGGCTCTATCATAGATTGATTTACCGGTAATTTCCTTAGGGTCGAGTCCTAGATGTTTCAGCCCCTTCCCCTCTGATAAAAGTATCTGTCCTTCCGGAGAAATAGAAAAGACCACGACAGGAAGATTGCTAATCACTGTCTTAAAATCTATAGTACGTTTTTCTAATGAATTCTGTGCTTCTTTTCTATCGGTGATATCAACAGCGACACCCACTAACCCGCTAATCTCTCCGCTCACTGATCTGGCAGGAGAGATACGTATCGTAAAGAATCTTCCTCCAAACTCTATTTCTGCACTGATCTCTTTTCCTACGAGCACTAGCTCCAGGACTTCCACCTGGCTTAAGGACCTGAGACTTCCATCTGGCTCCGGAATTTCTGCAATCCACGCATAGTCTACAAAGTTAGTCCCCTTCATAGAACTTGGATCTAGACCCAAGGCCTCTAAGGATTTGCCGGAGACGAAATTGATATTCCCTCCTTTGTCCGCAGAAAAGAGAATGATGGGAGAATTCGTGAGGATATAATCTAAGAGAGACTTAGCGTAGATGGAAGGATCAGGATAGCCTAATGTTTTGGAGAGTGATTCCATATAGAATCCCCGCCGGAACCGCGATTCCGGAAGGGACTCTCAATTATGGCGAAAATAGGATATTTTCAAGCATATTTCGATTTTTTCAACATGATTTTCCACATAATCAGAAAATAGTCCCCTAAGTAAGGGATTCTTTAAATGATCTCGATGGTTTCAATCACGACTGGCTGCAGAGGTCTGTCACCTGGGCCAGTTCCAGTTTCGGAGATCGACTGAACTATGTCTTCTCCCTCGGAAACGTGACCAAAAACTGCATGTCGATTGTCCAGGTAGAGGTTATCTCTTACATTGATGAAGAATTGAGAGCCTCCGGTATTCGGACCGGCATTCGCCATTGAAATCGTATATTTCTTGTTTTTGAGATCCGGATGGAATTCGTCTTGGATCTTATATCCAGGTCCTCCAGTGCCGGTTCCGCTTGGGCAACCGCCTTGGATCATGAAATTGGCGATAATCCTATGAAAGATCAGGCCGTTATAAAAGCCTTTTTGGGCTAATTGAATGAAATTGCCGGCCGTAATTGGAGCCTTTTCGTCCTCCAATAAAACGGAGAATTCTCCCCGGTTGGTTTTAAACTTTGCAACTGCCATATTTTTCCTCCGGATCCAAAATCCTTTAGTCGTTTAAGCGATCAACCAAATCTGACAATTTAGCGCAGAATCTCTTTCCCCGACTTGTTTTCAATTTGGAAGGCAATTCTACCGATAATTTAACAGAGGAAATCCGGAATCTACTTTCCGTTAGACGGGCGTTTTTTTTCCATTTCCTTTAGGGAAATTTTCGTTTTAGACCAAAATCCGGGATAATAATAGCAATGCCATCATCCACTAAATACATTCCTTTTGGCCCGAACGGTGCGGTCGCATTTTGGATCCCTGCTACAGATAGGATCCAAGATCAGTCGCAACTCTATGCCTGGGCAGAAAAAGGGATCAAGACGATTGTTTGCGTATTCTCCGAAAAAGGTTCTTCCTTGGTTACCGAACTCGAAGAAACATTGCATGCAGGGGAATGGAAATTATTTGCGTTAGAGGTTCCTCCCGGTCCGGAAACGAATGAATCTGTATTCTTCTCCTCTTGGAAATTAATTTCTGCAACAGCAAAATCTAATGTTCTATTCTTAATTCCTCCTGAGATAGCGGAAAGATGGGAAGTCATTCTTTCCAAAATGGTTTTAGCCTCTTATCCTCATATTGCGACCGGTGAATTGGCTGCATGGTTTCCTAGCCTTGCAGGCGACTCCGAAGACAGACTCTTGGGAGAATTCAAATCTTATGCTTCCAGAAAGAAGGCGCCTAAGGAAATTCCGGACAGCACAAGGGGAGAATTTTCTGTTTTTCTAAAGGAACTTCCTCTCGCAGTTTCAGGAATAGAGCTGGGAGTATTTCAAAACGGAAATGGAAAGGATTCGAACGGAAAGAAAAAAATTCCTAAGATCAAAGAGAAGTCCGACGAGTTCAGAACACTCGAAACAAAACCTGTCATTTCCTTTGACACCGTTTTTTCCGGTGAAAAACCAGCTTCGAATGGGACGGAGACCGTCCCCTCTTCCGCCGAGTCAGAAAACAAAGCAGAAACATTACCTTCTCCTAAATTAGAAAAAGAGAAAGCTCCTAAAAAGGAACCCGAGAAAAAAGCGGAAAAGACTTCTGAGGAAGCGCTTAGAACGAGCGCGAAATTCCCTCTACAGCTAAAACTAATGGCTGTAATCTCCCTTCTTCTTACCTTAACAGTTTCCACTGTGATCTTGTATGCATCCAGCGAGTTCAAGACGAACTACGAAGTCCGGGTATTAGAAACAAACTTTTCTCTTGTTAATATCCTAGGGATCAAAGTGAAATCCGACTTAAAGGATATTCGTGACAAGGGCAAGACCTTGACCGAAAAACTCTTGGATCCGAAAGGACCGGGAGCCTATGCCGATCTATTCTTTAGGAACGAACCTGACTTTTTGTTAGCGGGGATCTATTCTCCCCAGGGCCAAAAGCTGAAGAAGAAAGTAGTCCTCTATAACGATTCTTATTTGGAAGGGATTTCTTCGAATCGCAATGAATTAGATGCAGCGATCGAACAGAAAGAATCCTCTCTTATCAAATCGGTGCAATCAGGAGGAAGGATAGATAACCTCACTCCTAATTTCAAAGAACCTACCTTCTCTATCTCCGTATATGATGCTTCTAGTAATTCTATTTTAATCTATATAATTCGTTCGGAAAGACTTCTCTCTGTATTCCAAAAACAGGATATTAACGTTCCTTTTCTGATCAATGGAGACGGGGATCTGATCGCTCATCACGATCTGCAACTTCTGGCCTCTCAAACGAATTGGGCAGATCTACCTATCTTTGAGACAATGCTTTCTTCTGTAAGAGAGGATAGCCAGCAGACAAGATACGAAGATAGCACAAAGACGAAATTCTACGGTTCTTATCAGAAGCTTGGATTCGGAGGCGCTGGAGTCATCGTTAGCGTTCCGGAAGAGAAAGTATTCGAGATGGTCTATAGGATCCAGACAAAGAACCTTCTCATTATGGCGATCGCACTATGTGTGGCCTTGATAATCGTATTCTTCTTAGCTCGGAATATTACCATTCCTATATTAAAACTATTGAACGCAACGGTCGAGATCGCCAAGGGAAATTTCCGAATCGGAATCCGCTCTACGACCAGAGATGAGATCGGAGTTTTGACAGATTACTTCGTGAACATGGGCAAGGGTCTCGAAGAAAGAGAAAAGGTCAAAGACGCATTAGGAAGATTCGTTAACAAAGAGATCGCGGAGATGGTCCTAAACAAGGAGCTAACTCTGGGAGGAGAAAGAAAGATGTGTGCCATCTTCTTCTCCGATATTCGCTCTTTTACGGCTATTTCAGAAAAGCTGCAACCAGAAGAAGTTGTCGAATTCTTGAACGAATACATGACCGAGATGGTGCAATGCGTGAATGAAACCCACGGTATCGTGGATAAGTTCATCGGAGACGCGATCATGGCTACCTGGGGAGCAGTTCGTAGCTCGGATCACGATGCAGAGAATGCAGTGAACGGAGCGCTTCTCATGAGAAAGGCTCTTATAAGATTCAACCAAGGAAGAGGCGGTGATAAGAAGCCTATCATTCGGATCGGTTGCGGTTTGAATTTTGGTCCGGTGATTGCCGGTCAGATCGGTTCCGAAGAAAGATTGGAATATACTGTGATCGGTGATGCGGTCAACCTCGCCTCTCGTGTGGAAGCATTGAATAAGCCTTTCGGCACCGACGTACTGATTACTCAAGATCTCTACGACAGAGTGAGAGATATATTCGCTGTAGAAAAAATGCAAGCGATCAAGGTAAAAGGAAAAGAAGATCCTCAACAGATCTTTGCTGTCTTGGGCAGAAAAGATGATCCAGATCGCCCGACAGACTTAAACGAGCTCAGAAAACGTCTGGGTATAGAATACGAATCTAAGAAAAAAGCAAAAGCAGGAGACGCCGAAGAGGAACTGAAGTATGAAATTCTTGACTGACGGCCGCTACGTCGTTACAGCTCTAGTCTTACTTTTATTTTTCTTCTCAGGGCTTCTCTATCTCTACGCAAACGCAGGTCCAAAGACCGGAAATAATAAGATCGTAGGCGAGCTCAAATCCAAGCAGCTTAAAATATTACGAAAACTTGATTCAGAAGTGGTTTGGGAGGAATTGGACGAGTCCGATCCGATCCGCTACAGAGACACTATCCGCACGGAAGAAGGTGCAGAAGCAGTATTACTTTTTACTGATGGAGATAATTCCGCAGAGATCCGCTTGGATGAAAGAAGTATGATCTTAGTGGAAGACACTGACAAGATCAGTTTCGTTTCTGGGTCTCTTTCTGCGACCGGAGCGGGTGCAGGTAAATTGCAGATTAGCTCTGGCGATACTAAAATCGCTCTCGGAAATTCCGATCTAAAGCTATCCAAGGACGAGAACAAGGGTCTCAACTTAGAAGTAAAGAAAGGAGAGGCAAAGATCGTTTCTGCTTCGGGTGAAAACGTAGTCGGAAAGAACCAATCCGCAGATCTGAACGGTGGAAAAATAGAGGTCCGAGTATTGAACTTGGAAACGACGGCTCCTCTAGACAAATCGGCTCTTCCTCTCAAAACGGAGACCGCGCAAGTACGTTTCGAATGGAAACCTGCGGAAGGAGTTCGAAATTACAGACTCGAAGTCGCAAAGGATTCCGGTTTTCGCACCGGTCTGAAAAAAGCCAATTCTGCGGGAACTGCAGCAAGCATCGTATTATCAAATGGATCTTATTACTGGAGAGTGGTTGGAAAGAATCCTCAGTCAGGAAAGGAAGAATACAGCGCTTCTAAGAATTTTAAATTAGTTTCTTGGTCCAAACCTAAACTGGTATCCCCTTCCTCTAAGGAAGTTTTCTCGTATAGTACTGGCGCTGCGCCTTCCGTTCGTTTTCAATGGATCACTACAGATCCTGCCGCTAAGTACAAGTTAGAAGTTGCAGATGATGCGAACTTTAAACAAATCGCATATTCTAACGATTCTTCTGCCGGATTCTCGAAATGGGAGCCTAAGTCAGAAGGACAATTCTATGCAAGAGTTAGAATGTTTTCCGATCGAGAAGGATTCGCCGAGCTGAATTCGGATCCTGTCTCCTTCTCCGTTCGAAAATCGGCTCAGGCAGAGCCTCCTAAATTGCTCAAACCTCTTTCCGGAGAAGAGATAGGAATCCGGATCTTTAAGACAGGTTCCTTCTTCAGTTGGAGCGCAAGTAAAGAATTCAAATCCTATACCTTGGAGATCTCAAGTGATGCGGATTTCAAAAATATAATATTCTCCAAGTCCACCAATTCGAATTTCATGAAACCTGAATATGATTGGAAAGAAGGTGGATATTTCTGGAGAGTTAGAGCTGCATTCCAGGGAGAAGGAGAAATCTCTTCTTCTATCAATCGTTTCGTTCTTAAACCTTTGCTACCGATCCGTCTAGCCTTCCCCAAAGATGGGACCGAGTTAGGTCATCCTGTAGATGGAAAATTGGCCTTCCGTTGGGACCGACCGGATCCTACTGGAAATTACAAATTGGAAGTCGCAAAAGATTCGAATTTCAATTCTAAGGTAGTAGATACTACAATTCGTTCTGGACTGGGCAATGTCACTCTTCCTGGCCCAGGCGATTTCTATTGGAAAGTTTCCTTAATTTCTCCGGAAGGAGAAGTCTTGGTAGTAAGTCCAGTCTCAGGATTTAAGACCTCGGATTCCGCACCTTTTGTCACTCCACTATACCCAAGGGATAGAGATAAGGTAGATTTGGATGAGAAGGAAAGCTTGGCCTTTTATTGGGAAACAGAAGGAAAAGCCGAGGCCTATATACTTGAACTTTTAGAATCCGATAAAAAAGCTTGGAAAACGGTATTTAAAAAGGAAATAAAAGGAGAATCTTACGACTTCCGAGAGTTATACAAATTGAAGGAAGGAAAGTACCAGTGGAAACTCAGCGCGAAATACCGGGACAGTTCCGGAGCGTTGCGGACCACCTTGCCTCTTTCCAGAGATTTTGACGTGGTAGTATCGGCTACTCTAAAGGCTCCGGAGATTTTAACTCCCAAGGAATTCTATGTTGAATAGAAATGCTCACTCATTGCGTTTTCTTTTCTCTTGGATCTTTCTAGGAGTTTGTTTCCTCTTATCCTTTCCCATCTATTCCAAAGAAGAAGGCGTCAAATTGGAATGGAGGCAGATCCCCGATGCAGGCGGATACGTAGTAGAGATCAAAGACTCTAGAGGAAAGATCACTCGCGAAAAAACGAACGGTACTCAGATCCAGTTGGAACTTCCGCCAGGAACCTATGAACATAGAATCGGTGTATTGAATCGCTACGGAAGGGTTTCCGTATTCTCCACTTGGATCCCTTTCGAAGTAATCCTATCTCAGAAACCGGAGATACTCAGCGCAGAGAAGAATAAATTCCTAAACAAGGATCTTCCTGATACATTCGAGATCAAAGGAAAACACTTCACTGACGCTACTAAAGTTGTATTAAAAGATTCTAAAGGAAATGAAGTCTCGATCAAATCCATAGAAGTGAAGAACTCCGAAACGATTCTAGTCACTGTAGACCGGAAAAAACCTCCGGAAGGAGCGGTTTCCGTTCGAGTGGAGAATCCGAGGAATAAAGTCGCAGAAAAGGAAAACTATCTTTTCGTAGCAGAAACGGAAAGCGAGCTGGCGGCATTAGAATCTAAGGAACAGAAGAAACAAACCTCTTCGGCACCATTCCGATTCGACTACGGTGCTGTAGCGAGATCCGCGATCGTTCCAGGTTGGGGTCAGTATTATCAAAACAAGTCCAATTTTAGGACCTTCTTATTCCCTGCTCTTCTCTTGGGAGCTGGAGCTTACGTAGCTAGCGAAGGAAATTCTTACCTAAACGCAAGCCACGCATTGTCGGCTGCGAGACAGAATAATGTCATGTACAACTATGCATTCATCCATTCCGGCAATCCAACTTTCTTTACTTTAGCTTTTTATAATTATAGCCAGATCGCCCCCAAATATTCTACGGCTGTGGCTGACTACAATCAGCTCGAAATCGGCATCGGAGTTGTCGGTCTCTTTTATATATTAAACTTAATGGATGCAGGATTCTTTGCGGGGAATAAGGAAGTCCAGGTAGAAGGAACCCAAGCTCCCGTAACTGTTTCTCCTCTGATCCGAAATCTCAGAGACTCGAACCAGTCCAATGCCTACTCTTTGGGTAACTCCACAGGGCTATTCCAAAGAACGGAAATCGGCGTACAGTTTGCCTGGTGATCCGATTCGATTCATTACTTTTTGATTACGATTCATAGATCGCCTTCTTCTAGTTAATCGAATTTATATATTCTAAAAATCTAATTCAAAATAGAAGATTTTCCAATATCAGAATGACATTTTGTCTCTTTTTGACTGCCACACTTTTGACGCAAAAAGAATCTCTCAAGTAATAGGAAACTCGCAGCCGCGTTTCCTTCTTGCAAAGAGAAGAGGATATAAATTTTGTCTTAGATAAGCCAAAACTACAGTCCTTCTTTTTTAGAAGGACAATACTAGAATTAAGATGCAATTCAACGCATCGAAATTTGTTTTATTATTAATAGGGAAATGAGAATGGCCGGGGCGATGCTTATGATACGCAAACTCTACCGCTCCCTCGTCGGTGGCGTGGGTCTTCTATTTCTTTTTGGTTGTTACTCTGGTCCGCATAGCGGAAGCATTCTGGAGTTTCTTACCTTCCAACCCAGCTATATTGCTTATACTGCACCCGTCCCTGTCAATGTAGAAGTAAACGGTTGGACGAGTGGCGGGACCTTAACTGTCTATAACGATCTGGGTGAGATTCTTTCTTATACGGGAGATGGCACTCAACAATTTCCTACCTTGGTTAAGCTAGGTTCCGCTTACGGAGTTCATGTGACTGTTCCTACAGTCTCTCCTCAATTGACTTGCAATATTAGCAATCCAAATGGTCCTCTAAAGTATCCAGTTACTACGATTTACGTTACTTGCGGTTTGGTATTTCATAATCTTTCCGTAAGAGTATTCGGTTTGGATCCTACGATAGCAGCTTCTTCTCATCTTGTGCTCCAAAGTTTATCTGACACTCTGAGCTTCTCTTCCGACACAACAGTAGACAAAACTTTCGCGACTCAGATCGGAGATACTGCTACTTATAATATTACTTTTGCATCTGTTCCGACGGGACATACTTGCTTCTTCCCGAATGCCGACGGAAGCGGCTCTATGACGATGGATATGACCATTAAGGTGGATTGTATTAGTGTTTTAAGCTTTCTTCCTTCTTCCAATCTTGTGGGAGGAGCGGATAAGATCGCAATCAATCTATCGTATCATGGATCTCTGTCCGGTTGTTCCTTTTTGGCGACAGGCTCTTCTACCAGACAGGATGTGATCAGCCTTTCTCCTCAGCCTACGATCATTTATCCAACTGCTCCGAATGACAATCAGATCGTTATTGTTCCAGACCCTACCACTCTTTGGGGAACTGGAGGCGACAGTGTCTTGCAATTGCAGGGATGCACCTCGGATGGTCAACCGATCAACGGAAGTAATCCGATCTATTATGAATTCACAGCGACGGGCAATATACGTTATGTGGATATAAACACCGGTAGCGATTCGAATAATTGCACGGATGGCACGACTAACGTTTGTCAGACCATCCAAGCTGGATTGACTTCTTGCGGAGCAGCAGCATCTTGCTCCGTTTATATCGCACAAGGAACGTATCCGATCACATCCCAATTGCAATTGGATGCAAAGACTTCTCTCGTAGGCGGGTTTCCGAGCGGATTCGGATCTGGATTAGGACCAGATGTATCTACTTATCCTACGATCATTCAGGACCAGACCTCATCTTGCGGGACTTCCTACACTACTATGTGTAGTCCGATCAATATTACTACAGCACTCTTAAATCCTGCTTCGATCAGTTTAACGGTGAGCAATCTTAGAATACAAATCAATTCTTCGGCGAGTTACGCAACAGGAATCCTTGTGGATGGAGCAGCGTTTAACTCGGGACAGATCCGCATCTCGGACAATTTTATCTATGGCTATGAAGGAGCAGCGAGCGCCACAGCCGGAGAAAGAACGGGAACATTAGTGCGCTCCTCCAAGAACGTCGTCATTATCGGAAACTGGATCCGAGGGGATTCTGGCTCTTCCGTTTCCGCTGCGGTCCACTTGGATGATGCGAATGCTACATTCATTTTATATAATATACTCGACGGCCTACTCACGACCACAGGCGGATACAGCACCGGAATTCAAATGGACAATATTGCAAGCGGCTCCGTGGTCGGGATCGCTGAGAATAAGATTAACGCATACCAACATATCTTTGCGGCAATTGCTCCAGCAAAATCGAATGGAATTACCGTTGCATCCACTTCGAGCATGGGTTCGGTCTATATATTCAATAATGATATTTATGTGGGCAATTCCAGCGCGGCAACTGTGGGAGATGCGGTCGGTATTTCCTCTCAGGCCTCAGCAGGAAATATATATAATATCTTCAATAACCAGATCTTTGGTAGAACTGCTTTAGGCAATCGGGTCGGTCTCTACTTCTTGAATTCCCCGTCTAGCGCAACGAACGTATTGGGGAATAATTTCAATGTGGGAATTCCTATCCTAGTAAGCGCGACCCAGTATACATTCTGTAATACTACCTTGTCCTCCAGCTGTCTGTTGGGAGTCGCTCTGACTCCTCTGAGTTCTGCCGGAATCGGAACCTATAACAATAGTTACGGCGATAATCCTATGTTTAAATCGATCACCGGGCTCGCTCAGATCTCGGATATATGGAGATTTAATTCCACTACTGGAACGCCTAGCGCAAGCAATACTCCTTGCACGTCTATGTATGGAGGAATAAATATATCTTCCTATCTTCCTGCCTACTTGATACCTTTCTTTATGACGGATTTCGATCTGCACACTCGAACGACTACTGCGTATTCTCTGGCGCCTTCAGGTTCAAATTCTATTTCCGTCGGTGTTTACGAGACGGACGCGAACTGTCAGTAGTAAGATAAAACCTGACTAAAACTTAGTCCTTGTAAATTTCCACGAAGTGATTCACTCTTTGGAAGCAAGATCCTCCCATTCTTTTACTTTCAAAAGAAGTTCTTCCTGCAATTGAGTAAGCCGTTCGCCCGATTTTCTTGCGAGTTCTGGATCGGTGGACTGTAGCTTCTCTACTAAATCCTTTTCTTCCGTTTCTAAGGAAGCGATTTCCTTTTCGAGTGTTTCTAGCTTTCTCTTGTCTTGGTAACCTAAGCCTTTCTTCTTTGAGGACTCTGTTTGCCTTTCGATCGGCTTGGGAGAAGCAACCTTGGTTTCTTTCTCTTCGTATTCTCTGTATTCCAAATAATCTGAATAATTCCCGGGAAAGCGATCTATCCTTCCTTCTCCTTGGAAAATAAATAGGTAATCCACTACCCTATCCATGAAATATCTATCGTGAGAAACAACGAGAACCACACCCGGAAAATCATCCAAGAACTCTTCAAGAACGGATAACGTTGGAATGTCTAGATCATTTGTAGGCTCATCCAAAACTAGAAAGTTCGGGTTCTTCATGAGAAGAAGTACTAGATACAGTCTCTTCTTCTCTCCTCCGGAAAGTCTTTCTATCTTAGTTTGCTGCAATTGGGAAGGAAATAGGAATCTCTCTAAAAACTGGGAAGCGGACCAGACTGTTCCATCGCTCATCTTTACATTCGGAGCAATCTCTTCTTTCACATAATCCAGAACTTTCTTATCTTTAGGAAGGTCCCTTCCCATCTGATCGAAATAACCGAAGTTAGTGTTTAGGCCCGCAGAAACATCTCCTGAGTCCGGCTTTTCTCTTCCGGTGATCATATTCAAGAGAGTTGTCTTTCCAGTGCCATTCGGACCTACGATACCGATCCTTTCTTTACTCTTAAAAACATAGGAAAATCCTCCTACAAGAGGAGTAGTAGTATATGCTTTCTTAATATTCTTTAGTTCTAATACTTTTCCACCCAGTCTTCGTCCTGAAACTGAGATGTCTAATACGATGTCTTTTCCGGTTTTCTTTCTCTCCAGGACCTCGACTACTCTATCTGTTCTCGCCTTTTGCTTGGTTCCTCTTGCCTTAGGTTGTCTCTTCAACCATTCCAACTCGGTTCGTAAAAACGATTTTCTCTTTGCCTCTTCCTTTTCTTCGATAGCCTGCATCTCTACCTTCTTCTCCAGATAGAGATCATAATTTCCCGGAAAGACCCTAAAGGTTCCTCGATCGATCTCCAGGATCCGATTGGCTACTTCTTCCAGAAAGTATCTGTCGTGAGTCACTAGTAAGACTGCTCTATCCGTATTCTGCAAGAAATCCTGGAGCCAAAGAATTGCGTCTATATCCAAATGGTTGGTAGGCTCGTCTAATACGAGCAGATTGGATTCTTCGGTAAGGGCCTGGGCTAAGGCGACCTTCTTGACCATTCCTCCGGAGAGTTCCCCCATCCGGCGAGTCACGTCAGGTATATTCAATTCCCTTAATATATTCTTTAATCTAGCTTCCAATTCCCAGGCTTGTTTGGAATCCATCTCTTCCATAGCATCGTGATATTCTTTTTCGGCGTTTTCTCCGCCTTTCTCCAAGAGCAGGCATGCCTTCTCGTATCGTCGGACCGTTTCCAGTAAGGGGCCTGAACCGGAAAGTATATGTTCTAAGATCGTATTCTCAGGCTGAAACTCGGGAAATTGAGACAAGAAAGAGATTTTCAATTCTCTGTTCCGGACAACCTTTCCGCTATCCGGTTCTTCTATGCCGAGAAGGATCCTAAGCAAGGTAGACTTTCCGGAGCCATTGATCCCGAGTAGGCCTGTCTTTTCGCCCTCGTCTACTCCGAAGCTAAGATTGCTGAATAATTGCTTTTCGCCGATGGACTTGGCGACTCGATCTACAGATATGAGATTCATTCCCCTCCAGGCTTTTCGATCTGGGAGGATAGGCAAGGATTTTAGAAAGAGTTACGTTATTTGGAAATGGGAACTTGGATCTGATATCTAGTGCCGATTTCGACTGGGACCAATTCCCATTTCGCTTTCAGCTTATCCAGCAGCATTCCTACAAGTTGCAATCCTAGGCCGTCCGAATTTCGCACATTGAAATTCTTAGGTAGACCGATCCCATTGTCCCCCACAAGAATCGAAATACCTTCCGGCGACTTGTTCAGACCTATATAGATCTGGCCTCTCTTTTCTCCCGGAAAAGCATACTTTAGAGAATTGGAAACTAGTTCGTTGAACACCAAAGCAAGAGGGATCGCAAAATCCAGATTCAATCGTATGTCTTGGGATTCGATGGAATATTCCACCTTTCGGTTTGCACCGAAGGATTGCACAAGAGCGACAAGTAGGTTGTTCAAGTATTCCGTAAAATCCGCGTCTGCGATTGTATCATTTTGATACAGCTCCTTGTGAACAAGAGCCATGGATTGTATCCTTCTCTCGCATTCCTTTAGGATCGTCACAAGTTTAGGATCTTCGGTAAAATCCGTCTGGAGACTGAGAAGGCTGGAAACTACCTGAAGATTGTTTTTGACCCTATGATGGATCTCTTTCAGCATTACTTCCTTTTCTTCCAAGGATTTTCTAAGAGTTTCTTCATAATGATATCTTTCGGTCACATCGCGGATGATCTGGGTCGCTCCGATCATATTATGGCTATCGTCCCGAATGGAACTATAATTAATTTCTAATACATTATCGCTGATCAATCCGGAGACCTTTCTCTCTATCTTAAAGACATCTCCAGTCAAGGCCCTACTCCAATTTCGGATGATCATCTCCATCTCTTCCGAGTTGTCCATGGCCATATCATAAATACGATTTCCGACGGTCATTCTACGACCGTACAATCTCCAGACCAACAATTCGAATGCAGTATTGCAGGAGATGATCCTTAAATCCATATCCACGGCGCAAATGGAATCCTTTACCCCTTCTATGATCGCTTGCAATCTGTCGTTTGTTTGAAGGATCTTTCTTCTCAGGTCCCCAAGTTCTTGGTCCGCTTTCTTTCTTTCGGTGATATCCCGAACGATGACCTGCATGAACTTCTTGCCTCTTTGGTCGAAGGCGACTGCAGATACTTCCACAGGGATCTCGGATCCATCTTTTCGAATAAATTTCTCTTCGATAGGTTCCAGAGGTTCCGATTTGAGCATTGCACGAAGTACTCTTTCGCCTACGACTTGTCTGGAATCAGGATGCACAAAATCGATGATCTGCATTCCTTCCACTTCTTCCAGAGAACTATAGCCTAACATCTTGAGGCCGGCCTCGTTGATATACAGCACCTTTCCGTCGGCATGAAGACCGATCCCGTCTGGAGAAACTTCTACAAGTCTTCTGTATTTTTCTTCGCTCGCGAGAAGTGCGGTTTCCCAGACTGTACGGAGAGTAACGTCTTTTAAGAAAAGAACGACTTCTTTGATCATTCCTTCTCTCAACAGAGGAGCAAAGGAAGCCTCTAATTCGGAATTAGAATCGGTGGGAAATAATTTACTAAAATGCCATTTAACCTTTTCACCGGAAAATGCCTTATTTAATTGTGCAAGAAAGATCTCTCTATGATCTTCCGAAATAAAAGGAAGCACCTTGTCATCCTGGTTCAATAAGATCCCGAACTGCTTATGTATTTCTGTCCTTCCGGAGGAATTCACATATTGAATCCTTCCGGATTGATTCACTCGGATCACCCAGTCTTCAGTGCTATCTAATAAAATACTAATATAAGAGAGCTGGTCCTTAAGAATGATCTCGTTTTTCTTTCTTTCAGTGATATCTTGAACGGAACCGTAAATTTGAGTGACCCTTCCCTTATCACTATCCCAGATCGGACGACCATGATCCCTTAGCCAAATGATTTCTCCTTCCGGACCGAATACACGATATTCATCCACCCTAGAAAGACCGGTTAATAAAAACTTAATACGTTCTTCGACAAGCGCATGATCGTCCGGATGGAATTTACTCATATCGCGACTGTTCCGAAGAAAGACCAAGTCCTCGGATCTCATTTTAGCGAAGGAAAGAAATGCGTCGTTGACCCAGGTAAGTTGCAGGTTTCCGTCTTCGGAAACTTCTATTCGATAGATATAATCATTAGAAACTACCGGCGTGAGAACACGGATCTCTCTTTCTATCTTTTTCCGGAGACTCCGATCCTTGAACCAATTGAAAAGTTTGGCTAGCGCCATCACTACCCCGGAACGCATCCAATATATAGGAAGGCAAAAAGCCTTCCTTCAAACTTAGGATCTTATTTTTTTAGAAAATCCCGGTAGACGTTTGCGACTTCTTCCGGTCTCTCCAGCATGGGAGCATGTCCCATATCTTTAAGAATTACTTTCTTAGATCCTAATATTCCTTTTTCTAATACTTGTGCTCCGGAAACACTGAGAACTCTGTCAGTATCTCCCCATAAGATTAGAGTCTTTGCCTTGATCTTATTCATTCTTTCCTGGAGAGGAAAATCTCCCTTACGGATCTGTTTGAATATGAGCTTATTGAATTCGGAGCTTTTGATCGCCTTCTCCGCGAAATAGGAAGTAAGGAAAGAAGGAATCGAAGGAGGCTTTACGAAAACGAAATTGATCATTTCTTGGAATTCTTCAGGTGTATTGGAAACAAGGTTGTTCTTTCCTTTTTCCAAGTTCTTTGCGAGCTCGCTCTTTTCAGGGCTATTGACTCCGGAAGGCGCAAACAATCCTAGGCTGATCACTTTTTCAGGATACGTCGCCGCATACACCCCAGCGATCGCACCACCCATAGAATTTCCAACGATATGAAATTTGGTCCAGCCTAGCTTGGTAGCAAATTCATCTAAACGCTTAACTTGAGCCTGAACATTATAATCCTGATCTGGGAGTCTTTCGTTCTCTCCGAACCCAGGAAGATCCATTGCTACCACAGTGTATTCTGGAGTGAGCCATTTAGAGAATCGGGTCCAGTTGTCTTTGTCTCCGCCGAAACCATGAACCAAAAGGACTTTTTCGGATCCTTCTCCTCCCTCTAAGTAAACCCAATGCCAAGGAGCAATCTGAAGATCTTTCTTGTCCAGATCCGCCTTCCATCTTTCATAACCGATTCCGGTCTTTACCAGAGTTTCAGTACAGGAAACGGATCCGAATAGGATCGTAAGGGAGAGTAAGGCGCCGATTAAAATTCTCTTCTTCATATTCTTTCTTTATAGTTCTTACAAATAACGTTTCTTTAATTCTCTTGCGTAAGCCAAATCATGAGTCAAGAGTCTCATTCTCTTAACTAGATAATTGGTGATCCCTTTGTAGAATTTAAGAGCGAGTCCTGGATCTCCGTCTAAGATCTTTTGTAGATGATCGAAAGGGATTTCGAGAAGTTCACATCTTTCCATTGCTTCTACTGTTCCGGCTCTCTTTCCTTGGTCTAAGAAAGGGAATTCTCCAAAATGATCGCCAGTAGCGATCGTGGTTACGTTCACATCGTCGCCTTTTTCGGTAGAAGTCAAAATTTTCAAGGTCCCGTACATGACCACATAAAAGGCCTTTGCCTCGTTCCCCTCTTGGTATACGGACTCACCCTGTTCTAAAACCTTATATTTGGTTTGCTCTGCGATCTTAGCCAACTCATCCATCGTAAAGTTGGAAAATAAATAGATCTGGTGTAGGATTTCTTCTTTAGTGTGTTGCATTTGTTCCTTACCAAAGACCGAGTCTCTCGCCTAGAAAAAAACCATCAAGCTACTTTCCAAGGACTGGGTCCGGAATTCTAAGACTGAAATTTACTCCGTTTTTTGTAGTGAACTCCGAGCCTGCCTTGAGTTGCATGGATAAGATCTCGATTAATTGCATCCCTATACTATCCGGCCCTTCGCAGTCTTTTATCTGAAATCCGACGCCGTCATCCGAATAGCAGAATAGAATGCAGGAATCTTCTTGGAAAATTCTGATCTCGAGCTTTCCTTTTCTTCCTTCTGGGAAGGCATATTTCAATGAATTGGTGACTAACTCGTTCAGGATCAATCCCAGAGGAATGGCCCTTTCTATAGAAACTTCCAAAGAATGCAGATCCAAAGAAAGCTCTACTCTTTGAGAGGCTCCGTAAACCCGAATCAAATGGGAAACGAGAGTACTAAAATAGTGCTCCAGATCCACAGCAGCCAGATTCTCAGAACGATATAGTTCCGCATGAACGAAACCCATAGACTTCACCCGATTCTCGCATTCCATTAGGATCTTTTTCAGATTCGGATCCTCTGTATTCTCTGATTGAAGACCAAGAAGACTGGATATTACCTGAAGATTGTTCTTAACCCTATGATGAATCTCCTGCAGCATAGATTCCTTTTCTTTTAAGGATCTCTCGAGAGAACGAGTCATCAAGTTTCTTTCGGTGACATCTCTAACGATCCCCATATAGCGGGATTCATCAATCCGAACTGCGTTTACTTCAGTCTCCAAAATAGTTCCGGACTTATTTCTAAATTTCCGGCTAAGTATGACGGGCTTTCCGATCTCCAAGCTAGCGATCTTCTCTTTCGTGTGTGTCCAACTTTCCTCATCCAAAATATCTTTTAGATACAAGGATTGAAGTTCTTCCTTTGTAAACCCGAGTAATTCAGTCATCCTTTGGTTCACTTCAAATATCTTGGAATGAATGTCCGTAAGAATGATGGAATCGGATGCATTCTCCACCAACGAACGATATAGTTTTTCACTCGCTTGCAGAAGAGAGGTGGCGAGTATTCTTTCCGTAACATCGTAAAGAATGGAGAATAACACTCGTTTGCCGCCGAACTGAAGAGGACCACTGTATACTTCCATATTTCGGATCTCTCCGTTCTTAAGCCTATGCTTGAACAAAAAGTACAATCTGGATTCGGAGGCAGCCCTCTTCATCTCCTCGAATACTTCCGCTTTGGTCAGTATATTGATGTCTGTGATCTTTAATTTTAAGAGTTCTTCTCTAGTATAACCGTAGAACACGCAGGCTGCATTGTTCACGTAGAGAATATCTCCGCTGTCCGGATCTATGATCCACTTGATCGTTTGATTTGTCTCAAAGATCTGCCTAAAGGGAAGATCACTCGCAAGAAATTCTTTCCAGTACGAGTTCTCTATGATAGAAGCGGAATTTTCTTCCTGAGGTTCCAGCTCCACCCAAACCATTCCATGAGTGACAGACCAATTTGCAGAAAGAGTAATATTCTCCGGAAAGGATCTTGGGTTCTTTCCAGGCTGCCAACTCAATGTGACTGTCCCCTTCTCGCCTTGTATATGCTCCGTGCCTTGCAGAAAATGGGAAATTGGGATCTGGAACCAGGAATCTAAAGGAAGATTTGTCCTCTGGATCAAACCGGAAGGTTCCATTAAAATACACCAGTTTGGAAAGAAGGACGACTTCATACAAGACCCAAGCGGGATACCCATTCCTGAATATCATTCGACTCTAAAAAATCTTTTTTTCGGATCTCCCGTTTCGGTTCCGGGAAATTGGGAAAAATAACTTGCAGCGCATTCCTCGGAACGGGACTTTGCATTAGAACCAAGCATTATAACGTACGCTACAGGAATCGAAAATATGGATCTATCCTTCTTAAGTCAAAACAAAGAATTAATCGGAATCATCATGATGCCGTTTACCTACGGGTTCGTAGGTTGGTTCACAAACGTAGTCGCTCTGAAAATGACCTTCTATCCCCTCGAATTCATAGGAATTCCTCCATATTTAGGATGGCAAGGGATCGTTCCTAAGAAGGCTCAGAAACTGGCGCTGAAGTCCGTGAATATCATGACGGAAAGGTTGATCAAGGTGGAGGATTTCTTCTCCAAGGTAGACCCGGAACAATTAGAGACAGAGTTCCAACCTGTATTGAATGACCTCATTCCTTCTGCTACTCATGAGATCGTACATCATATCAATCCGGATCTGAGAAAACATTTGGAGAACGGTCACGGAGAAGAGATCGTAAGAGCTGTCCAAGAGAAATGCGCTCATACAGTGAAGAATATCATGACCCAAGTAAAGGAGAATGTATCTTCTGTTTTTAATTTCCGCTCCTTGGTATTGCGCAAACTTACCGGTCCCAACGTAAAAAGAATCGTGGACATCTTCCAAGAAGTCGGCTCTAAAGAATTTACCTTCATAGAAAGATGCGGCTGGTATCTAGGGGGTGCCTTAGGAATACTTCAGGCAGTTCTTTGGAATTATCTTCCTATCTGGTGGACCCTTCCTATCCAAGGAGTCATTGTAGGTTATATTACGAATTGGGTCGCACTCACCATGATCTTTCGTCCTCTATATGAGAAAAGAGTCGGACCGATCAAATACAGAGGCTTGTTCCTAGCCAGACAAGAAGAAGTTTCCAAGAAATATTCCAATGTGTTCGCAACCCAAGTCTTAACCGCAAGAAATGTTCTCGAAGAGATCTTATACAAGAGAGCTGCAAGAACACTCGTAGAAACCATCCAATCCGAAACAGAAACCGCAGCTAAGAGATTGAATCTAGGCGGTGAATTAGACACAGAGAATAAGGGAGAAGACTCCGATTTCGAGAACACAAAGAAAGAAGTCATCCGCAAGGTAAGCGATTCTCTCGCAGGAAGTTCCACCAAACTAGAAACCTATATGGGAAGAGCAATGAGCATAGAAAACAATATGTTCAAGAGAATGAAGGATCTCCCACCAGAAGAGTTCGAACCTATCTTAAGATCTGCCTTCCAAGAAGACGAATATGTATTGATCCTAATCGGCTCTGTGCTTGGAGCGATTGTAGGACTCTTCCAAGGCATTTACATGCTTGCGGTATAATCGTGAACCTCATTCGAGTAAAAGAATCGGATCCGGAATCATTTCTCAAGAAACTCACTCGCGCAATTGCGGGTGGGGAATTGGGAAGTGTTACCAAATTCGATCTGAAGGACGACGATTTCTGCATACGCTTTAGCGGGTTAGGCGAATCCCGTATCTGGTATAAACTGGAGAGAGACGAATCAGGATTTCTCGCCACGAAAAAAAGAGAAAAGATTGCTTTACTCCATCTCGCATTCAGGCAAGAAATGGAAAAAAATCTGCAAGGCGTCTTAATACGATTAGGAGCCGAGATCTCTTAAACTTTTTCGAATGTTACAAATTGGTTCGGATCCTAAAATCGCAGAACTTCCTTCCGGGATCCGAATCGCTTACCAAGTCTTTCCCGGAAAATCTCAAATCCCTCTTTTTTGTGTTCATGGACTTACCGGCAATCTGCGTAACTTTGAACCGATCGCAAAGAATCTTTCCAAGAAAGGAATTACGGTCATCACCTACGATCTAAGAGGAAGAGGAAAGTCGGACAAACCTAAAACTGAATATTCTCCTAAGATACACGCACAGGATCTAAAAGAACTCGCAAACTTTTTAGGTTACGGACAGATCTACGTTCTTTCCCATTCTTTAGGAAGTTGGATCACTCTTCGCTTAGCAGAGAATGTTCCGGGATTCATCGACAAGGCGATCTTAGTAGATGGAGGCGGAGAATTATCCGTCAAAAGAAAGATCTCCAATTTGATCATGATCCAAAGTTCCTTGGCAAGACTAGGTAGAAATATTCCGAACAAGGAAGTTTATTTGGAGGAAGCCAAGAAATCTCCTATTCTTTCTGCCTGGAACGAGAATATTCAAGATTTCTTAATGTACGAATTAGAATCATCCGGAACTCTCTCCCCTTCCCTTATGCCCAAAGAAGAGAGTAAACCGTTCGGCCCTGTGCTTTGTTCCATTCCCCCTTACGTGATCGAATCGGAGCTAAAGAGCATGGGAGGAGCAATGACACTTTCAGGGATTGCTTTGCGATTTCTAAAAAACCCATTCGAATTCATACGATCCGTTCGAGAGAACCGGGTCATGCCGTATTGGGCCTTGGATTTTCCGGTTCTCGTAATCCGTGCCTTAAAGCCGAATTTCAAACCAGGTGACGAGCTTTTGCCTAAATCAGCGATCCGCAAAATGAAGGCAAAGATAAAGAATCTGCAAATCCTGGAACTAAAGGACAAGAACCATTACGAATGTGTTTTATTAGAAGATGCGGAACGAGATAAAGAAATTTATAATTTTCTAAAGTCTTAAAATAAGATATCAAAGCGATTGGTCTTTATCTTCCTCCAAGAAAGAATCCGTTTTAAAAAACACGTAAAGTAAAGCCAGCTCGCATACAAGCGCAAATAGAACCAACCATCGATTGTATTCCAAGTCTTTGAATATCTTCCCTTCTCCAGGAAGAGGAACTTCTTTTAAAGAAGTCGGAAATCCATTCTCTTTCGCAATCGATTCTATGCTGACCAAATGCAATACAGGCACTCCTTCCTTACTGAAATCTTTCATCAACGAGTCCCTGGATTTAGAAACTATCGGCAGTTTCAAATTCAATCCAGGAACAAATTCTCTGGAGCCTGATTTGCTTCCGACAGAAACCGTTCCACCACCCACATTGATATAGGCCTTGTATTGCGAGATTGGAAGCACGGATTCGTATAGCCTTCTTCTTTCTTCCAAGCTATCCGAATAGGAACTGCTTTTCAGCAAGGGCTTGGAATTTCGTAAGGCGGCCCTTTCTAAAAATGAAATTCCTTCTTTCGGAATTCCTAGGGCTCTATCTTCCACTCCTCCCAAACTCAATGCCAAAGATCTATAGGGAAGAATATTGCGTTTTTCTAATTCTCTTTCCATATCCACCCAAAGAAATTCGGGATCATTGGCTCCCCATTGAGAAGAAGACAAGCTGGAAATAGATACAACTCTCAGATCCAAAACTTTTGCAGCAGCATATACGCAAATATTTAATGCAGGAAAAGAACCGGAAAATGCGACTGCGACCGTGTCCCCTTTTTGCACTCCTGCTTTTATTAGGTAGTCCAGGACGAGGGCTGCAAAGTTCGGATTAATAGAGATCTGTTTTGCTCTCAATACTCCCAAATTGCTTGTCACAGGTGTGAAAAATTCCCCGATCAAACCGTAACCACTCGGATCAAAATCGGATCTGATTTCTTTGTTTCTTTCGAGTCTGATCTTTCTTATTTCCTGAAATGCTTGGAGAGCAATCTTAGCTGCCTGCAATTTTTTCTCAAAGTGCGGCTGGACCGTTTCCTGCTTACAAGTTTCTACCAAATACAAAACAAAAAGAGAGAAGATTCCAAAGACTAAATAGTATCCAACGGATCTAGGAGAAGATCTCCAATACATTCCCTTCAAGAAAGTAGCTCCTTTCCGAAGAATAGGATCAGGATCAAACGAACGATCACGGCAGCGCTCAATAAAGAAGAGATTGTCTCAATATACCCTTGCCGATCCATCCATACCGCAATCAAGCCAGGAATGATATGACCGATGGCTCTCGCCTCGGAGGAAAGATTCTGAAAGCCTAATATAGAATGAGAGAATAAGAAAGGAAAGGCCCACTCGTTGCAGGCCGCATCTAAAATAAACCCGATCAGAAGTAGAATTGCAGTTCTTCTTTTTCCGTATAGGATGGTGAACTTAGAGACCAACTTTCCAAGTCCTAATACAAGCAGACTCACAATGAGAGTCAAAAGAATATTGAGCGGATTTTGCAATTGGAGTGCAAAGTATCCAGGAACCACGAGTCCACCCGCAATTCCAAATAGTTCCGAAAAGAACAGACTAACTCCTAAGCCGATGCCTATGGAAATACTTAATAAATCCATTATACTCTAACGAGTCCTTCCTTCTCTCTTACAGCTTGTATCATCTGAATTCCAAGTCCTCCGATATTTCCAAGCCCAACCACCAATGCATCCGAATGGACCATCTCTTCTAATTTCTGAAAGATATCTTTGTAGTTCACGGCGTCTACCAAGACCAATTGATCCGAGGGAAAACCGAATTTCTGTGCAATCTTTGCGAATACTTCTGTTCCTTCTCCCATGCAGAGTAAAAAATCCGCAGGAAATTCTTTCCAAGAAAGAATTTCACGGGCCATCTGTTCCGATCTTTCCGGCCTATCTTTTCTACAATTGACCAAGGCGATCCGGAGACTCGTATCCATAGCTAAAGAGTTTGCCCAATCCCAAACCTGTTTTGCGGATAGTGGATCGTTCGCTGCAAAACCGTTTACGAATCGGATCTGCGCTCTTCCCAAAGAAAAAGAACAGGAAAAGGTCGCACCCAGATCCTGAGAGGCAGTCCACATTCCTCGAATTGCAGTCTCAGAAGAAACGCCTAAATTTTCACAGACCTCTAAGGCAAGGATCACATTTTCAAAATGCTCATAATATGCAAAATTTTGCATATACTTTTCGCGATCGTATCCTTCTTCCCTAACGGAAACCAGTTCGGAGTTTCTTTTCTTTGCAATTCTCTGCAGAATAGGCAATGACTCTTTTTCAGTAGTAAATATGATCTTATTCTTTGGGATCGAACCGGAAATTGCCAAGGCTACATCTTCCTGAGTCGGACCCATGATCTCCAAATGATCTTCTCGAATATTCGTGATGACTCCATGGGTTGCTCTGATAAGCTTTTCTTCGGAGATTCTTTGGTTAAAAGGAATAAGCGCCATGCATTCCAATACAATTGCATCTGCAGAATGCGAAGCTGCTTCTTTGATGGCATCTTTTTGCTCTAGTATATTCGGAGTTCCGAATCTTCTAATATCTATTTCGGAACCGTCGGGTAGGATCAATCTGGGAAGTGTTCCGGTGGTTTTTGCGAATACTTTCCAGCCGCCTTCTCTCAAACCGGCTGCTATCAAGCGAGTGACAGAGCTTTTGCCTCTCGTTCCGTTTACATGGATCCGAATCGGTATCTTTTCTCGAACTCTTTTATGGATCCAATATTCAAGGGCTCCCAAGAATACAAGAATCGCGAATAGAAAGAATAAGATCGAGATCTCAAACACAATTGGAAATTAGAAAGCGGGAAGAAATGAGTCAACAGGATTATGATAGAGAAATAGAAATCAGAGTAATATCGTCTTGCGCTTCTTTTCCTTCCAAATGAGTTCTCATCTCCTTGATGATCTGCTTCTGCAATTCCTTTCCTTCTAAACTGGATTCCTTAAAGATTGCTTCTATCCTCTCTTCTCCGAAAGGATTATGCTCTGAATCGAATTCTTCGAAGATCCCATCGGTAAGCATGAGTATGCTGTCTCCGGAAGAATATTCGTATTCTTCTTCTCCGTATTCCATCTTAGAATTCAAACCAAGAAGAGATCCTGTTCTTTCCAAAAGACGAACCTCTTTCTTCGATTTCCAAAGAAGGGCTGGATGTCCTCCGGAGGCGAATCGGATCTTTCGATCTATAGTATCTATATCTAATATGAAACAGGAGAAGTACATCTGCAGATTTTTAAAATTTCGACAATAGTCCGTATTGATCCCTCGTATTAGCTCTCCGGGAGAATCCGCTAAATACTTTAGAGGTTCATAAACCCCTTTGATCGTCATGGTAACAAGAGCAGCTTGCACTCCATGTCCAGTTGCATCCGCAAGAATAATGCGCAATACGCCTGGACGAGACTCGAAGATATCGTACCAGTCCCCGCCTACTTCCATTACGGGAAGATACGTAACGTAGGTCTGAACCCCAGGAAGAGTATAGTCTATCGGAGGAAGCAAACTGTTCTGGACTCGTTTCGCGAGATTTAATTCTTCCTTCATCAATCTAAAGAAGATAGAAAGTTCATTGGAACGAGCCTCTACCTCAGCTTCCAGATTTTCGAGAAGGTCCTGTCTCTCTCTGTCTACTCTCTTTAGCTCTTCGACTGTTCCTCTTAATTTCCTTTGGGTCAAGGTTCTCTCAGTGATATCTCTTAGGATCAAAGTGTATCCTTTTCCGGAAGAAGTGGTTACCTTAGAAACGGAGGCTTCTATAATCGGAGTAGTTCCATTCTTTCTCTTAGCTTTAAAAGGGCCGAATATACCTCTCTCTGGATCATCACCTAACTTGCGTAATACGGAACAGACCAGGGATTTGTATCTCTCAGGCAAGAAGAAAGTAATAGGCTTTCCTGTGATTTCCCAAGAAGAATATCCGAATAAACGCTCTGCGGCAGGATTGATCAGAGTCACTTCCATAAGATCGTTCAAGGAAAGAATGGGATCCAAAGAAGTCCGAACTAGCTCGGAGAGCCTCTCTTCGGATTCTTTCAGTTTTACCTCACCTTCCTTTCTGGAAGTTACATCCCTTAGATAAACTGCGATATCTTCGGGGGAAGGAAAGATACGGACCTCATACCAGATCTTTTCTGTGGGATCCAGAATCTCCAGATCCTTGGGAAGACCGGTTTGCATCGCCTCCACAAGGGTAGGAAAAAGATTCGAATAACCGAATTGGGGAAGTACCTCAGGAAGTCTCTTGCCTACGAGATTTTCCCGGATAATATCCAGAAGTTTTTCGGCCTCGAAGTTCGCGTATAAGATCTTTAATTCCCTGTCCAGGGAGAGAAATGCGTCCGTAATCCTTTCTAAGATTCGAATTACGTCTTTTCTTGAGGCTGAGCGAAATGCGGCTCGGATTCCGGAAGACTTTTCTTCGGTATCGGACATAGAAGACCTAAAGTATCTTCCGCCCGAACGTATGGTCAAGAAATCTTTTCGGCCGCCGGTAGGATTACATGGAAGACTGCGTATTCATCTTCTACGCTTTCTACATCCATGTCCCCACTCATTTCCCTGACTATGTCGTAACTTACAGAGAGACCGAGCCCGGTTCCCACGGTTGTAGGTTTTGTGGTGAAAAAAGGATCGAAGATTCGATTGATATTTTCCTCGCGGATCCCGATTCCAAAATCCTTAACGGTCACTTCCACATAGCGTTCTCCGTTACGAAATAATTGCCTTTGTCCTACTATGATCCGTTTCTTTTCGGAAGGGAATGGAAACTTATCATTCAGAGAATCTCTGGCGTTCGTGATCAGGTTCAAAAATACCTGTTTTAATTTCTGGGGTTCTCCGATCACGAGAGGAATGTCCATATTCTTTTCGGAATCGATTAGAGTATCCACGCCTTCCATAATGATCGCGTCTTTCGATAAGAATGGAAGAAGAAGCTGTATCGAAGAATGCATGATCTCTCCAGTGGAAACATGTGCCTTGATCCCTTCTTCTTTATGAGCAAATCCTAATAGACTTCTAACAATTCCGGAGATCCTCTCGCTTTCTCGAATGATCACTTCGACATTTCTAAGCAGAGTTTCATTCTCTTCTACCTGTTCTTTCACGAGTTCTGCGTAATTCAGGATCCCAGTGAGAGGATTATTGATCTCGTGAGCGACTCCCGCTGCCAAGGTTCCCAAGGCTTCCAGTTTTTGGCGATGTCTTTGGGATTCCATTCTTCTCAAACGATCCGAATCGGATTCCTTCTGTTTTGTGGTATCCGAGACAGTAAGTAAGATTGCGCTAATCTCTCCTTGCTTGGTGACCGGAGAAATACGGATAAAGTAATGGCTTTTCTTTCCTGTGAAGCTACTCCATTCTTCAACCGATTCTGCGTTGCCTGTGACGAGCACCTTGGAGATAAAGCTTTGGAGTTTCAGCGCATCGGTTTTCTTTAAGATCTGAAAGAGATTTCTTCCCTGCACTTCCTCTGCACTGGCTCCAGTCAGAGTCTTATTCACAAAGAGTATATTTCCGGAAAGATCTAGGATGACTACAATGTCCAAACCTTCCATCAAGAAGGAACGCCAACGATAATCCGAATCCTCCAAAGAATAATCTTTAAGAAGTCCTTCTTCATCCAATTCCTGCAATTGAACTAGGATGGTCTCGTTTGCTGTTGGAATTCGATTCGCTCTTATAAATACTTTGCGATATGCACTCCCGTTAAAAAGGCGGGTCCTTGCAGTAAATAGATGTGGCTTATGTTGCTTTTGGAAGTTATTGAGGAAAGCATCCATCAGACTTTCTATATCATCCGGATGAGCAAACTGAGTCCACTTCATGCGGTTTTGGATATCTTGCTTGGTCTTTCCCGAAAGAAGTTCGAAGCGGTGATTCACAAGGCTGATCGTTCCATCCGCCTCTACCAAGAATGCCGCGAGAGGTTGGTACTCGAATAAGGTTTCATAAGATCGAGTTCCCGAGTCAGATAGAAGAATACTGTTTTCTTGGCTCAACTTACTTCTCCTCCTATCCTTTCACCCTATAGTAAATGGGAAGAGAGAGCTTTCTAAAATATTACAATCTCGAAAAAAAATGCGAAACAGCTTTCAAGCTGGCACGAAAAATCTAATCGCTTTGGATTAGTGAAGAGGAAAGTGGGAAGTGATTCGTGATATTTTGAACCCGTTGCCTTCGAATTCATGATCCGAAAGCAACAGAATTAACACAGAAATGTCAGTAAACTTTGAGCAATTCTACTTCAAAGATCAGAGTAGAGTTCGGAGGAATGGAGCCTGCTCCGTTCACTCCGTAGCCTAATTCAGGAGGAATGGTCAATTTTCTGATTCCACCTTCCTTCATTCCTTGCACTCCTTTGTCCCAGCCTTTAATCACTTGGCCAGCACCCAGATCAAAATGAAAAGGAACTCCTCTGTCCTTAGAACTATCGAACTTCTTACCGTTCGTTAGCCATCCTGTATAATGAACAGTTACATTAGAACCGTTGAATGCTTCCTTACCGGTTCCTTTCTTAATTTCCTTTATAACAAGCCCACTGGAAGAAGGCTGAGCAAGAGCGATTCCTCCTGCCATTAAAACTGCAAGCACTAGCGCGCTAAATGATACTGTTCTTTTAAAATTCATTTACCTCTACCTCCTGTACGTCTGACGGAACTGGAGAATCCGCCTTTCGTTTGGCTGGACTGGACCTTGTTCTGAGAAGGACCGCCTTTGACCGATTGCTTCTTATCGAATTCTTTTTTCCATTCGTCGGCGTCTACAACCGTGATGGCTTTTCCGGAAATCTCATGTTTGTTCAGAGCTTCCACTGCCTTTTTACCGGCCTCATCTTCCATCTCCAAAGAACCATACCCGAGAGATCGCCCGGTGAGTTTGTCCTTCTTGATGGAAATATGTTCCGGCTTTCCGAATTTGGAAAATAGCTTTTCCAGTTCTTCTTCCGTTAATTCTTGAGGAAGATTGCCCACTGAAATCTTCATACCGCCTCCTATTTCTATCGTGACGATGGCCGCCCCACCTTGCCGGTCGGAGCCGCTAGAGCCCATTCTTCTAGGTCTGGGAGAAATCGAAAGCGCATTTCAAAGTTTGCTCTTTGAAAAAGAAACTCGCGGAAATTTAGGTTGTGGCCGTCCCAATCTCTCAAATAATACCCTTTAGTCGCCTAGATGGGCGGTTCTTTCCTTAAATTTTCCAGGAATATTGGTTATGGATTTCTTCTTAATCATCGTAGGAGTCATGGGCCTACTAGGCGTCATGGACCTGCTCGTCGGTGTTTCCAATGACGCTGTCAATTTTACAAATTCCGCGGTCGGTTCTAGAGCTGCTTCCCGCAAAATCATCCTGACAGTCTCCGCATTCGGGATCCTTTTAGGTGCACTTAGCTCCAGCGGCATGATGGAAGTCGCCAGAAAAGGGATCTTTCATCCGGAGTTCTTTAGTCTAGCGGAGTTGATGTTCTTATTCCTTGCCGTCATGATCTCGGATATTGTCTTGCTGGACCTGTACAATACCCTGGGTCTTCCGACATCTACTACGGTTTCCTTGGTATTCGAGCTATTGGGAGCCTCCCTAGTGCTCGCTATCCTAAAAACGGATACATTAAACGAAGCCTTTAAGATCATTAACTCAGAGTCTGCTTTGAAGATTATCTTCGGGATAGCGCTTTCGGTGATACTCGCCTTCTTTGCCGGCCTAGTCCTCATGTTCCTTTTCCGGCTCTTGTTTACATTCCGATTGGACAAGACCTTGAAGTGGTTTGGAGGGATCTTCTCCGGGCTTTCAATTACGGTAGTGATCTTCTTCATTTTACTTACTGCGATGAAAGGATCGGCAGTGATCAGTAAGGAATCCATGACTTGGGTCCAGGCAAACTTCCAGAACATTCTTCTGTTCAGCTTTTTGGGATTTTCTCTCTTGTTCCAAGCCTTGATTCTTTCCGGAGTCAATGTTCTAAAGCTAGTCGTGCTTTTCGGAACAGGTGCTTTGGCCATGGCATTTGCGAGCAATGACCTAGTAAACTTTATCGGAGTTCCAATCGCGAGCTTACAGACTCACGAGCTGATCAAGGCTGCCGCCGGAGATGCAAATACAATGGCTTCCGGACTCGGAAAGGAAGTCTTTACGGACAATCGATTGCTACTCGGAGCTGCGGCAATCATGATCATCGCACTCTTTAAATCTAAGAAGGCAGAAACAGTTACTCGCACTGAAGTAAGTTTAGGCTCCCAAGGAGAAACCTTGGAGGCGTACCAGACGAGCTTAGGAGCTCGTGTGTTCGTGCAGATTGCTTTAGGGATCTATACTCCGATCCGAGCCATTCTACCTGCCGGAGTTCGGAATTGGATCGGATCTCGCTTCAAGCAGATCGGACCTCTAGAACTAGTGCGTCTGCATGAAAGTGATGCATTCGATCTACTGAGAGCCTCTGTGAATATACTGATCGCTTCCGCGCTCATTCTATTCGGGACGGTTCAAAAACTTCCCCTCTCTACTACTTTCGTGACCTTTATGGTGGCAATGGGAACTTCCTTAGCGGATGGAGCCTGGCAGAAAGAAAACGCAGTCAATCGAGTCAGCGGAGTATTAACTGTAATCGGCGGCTGGTTCATGACTGCCATCTTTGCTTCCATTACTGGAGGATTGATTGCAGCGGCATTCTATTTCTTCGGATTCGCTGCAGTCGTAGTCGCATTAGTATTCACTCTATTCATAGTGATCGCCTTCAACCGCATCCACAAGAAGAGAAAAGCGGAATACGATGACACATTAGAAAAACTTGTATTACTAAGCAAGCACCCTGAAAAGGCACTTTCCAGATCCGTATCTTCCCTCCTTGCAAATCTATTACTCGCGAAGAAGGCAATGAACACACTTTCTTCCGGATACATGAACGGAAAGAAGAAGGATTTTAAACAAGCCGCTAAGATCCTAAAGAACCTGAAAAAGAATTATGAGAACTCCATCTCTGGTTTCTTGAGCTTAGTAGATAAACATTTCGAGGAATCGGAATACCAAGCAATCCATCCTTTTACAAATGCACTCGGATACATAGATCGGATCGCGGAGAATCTTACCAATATACTCAGAAGTTCTTCCGAAAAGATAGATCGCTTTCAGACAGGACTCACCAAAGACGAGAAAGAAGATCTAAAAGAGCTCAGAAAATTGGCAGAAGATCTATTCGAACTTCTCTCGGAAGCGGATAAGGTTCCTGGCTTGGTAGAAAAAGCAAGATCCGGAAAGAGAACCAAGGAACTCGAGGATATCAAGGTACGTATCTACAAAAACCAAATGAAACGAATTCATAAAGGAGATAGCAGGCTCAAATCCAGCGTCACCTATTTCGTAGTCGTGGAAGAATTAGTGGATATCAACGAGAACTTGTTCGGCCTTGCAGAAGAGTTACTTTGGGTGCTTCCTTGGGTAGAATCCAAGAAGAAGCAATTGCTCAAGGCAAATCTAAACAACGGCCATAAACTTGAATTTCCCAAGGACAAGAAGGGAAAGAATAAGAAGAAAAAGAAAAAATAAGAATTCGCGTGTCCCTGATCCGACGTGGCCCCCACCCTCTTCGGGTGGGGAGGTGGGTCCCCAGTGGGAGGGACACGTCCGCTCTATCACAAATTCATAATTCTTGCAACGAAGAAATTTTCGCCAAAATTCTGTGGGAACTCTTATAATAGGAACGCGCATTCCCAACTAAGAGAAAGGATGATGGTCTCTTATCTCTCTTCCGGTCGCAGCAATCGAATCTTTTCCGCAAAGGAAGCATGAGCCTGTAAATCTACTGGGCGATGCTTCCTTGTTGTGGAAGCTGGATAAAATTCCAGACTATCTTTTCCCTTCCAAGTTTTCTTTGGACGGATCGGACGAGACACAAAGCCTCCTCCGCAATTCGGGCAAACATTCCCAAAAAGAGTATCTACACATTGTGCGCAGAAAGTGCATTCAAAAGAACAAATTCTGGCATCTAAGGATTCAGGAGGAAGGGGCTTATCGCAATGTTCACAGCTCGGACGAAGTTCCAACATTTGATTCTCCTATTTCCAACCAGGCTCTTCCCGCCTGATCAGAAATAGAAGTCTTTTCTAAAAGATCGGAATCAACTCGAATAGTGTGAGTATAAGATAGGACCGAAAGCAGTAATGAGAAGAGTCAAACTCAGAACAATGATCGGGATAATGATATGTTCATGACGAGCAAAGAATCCTTTGGATTCCAAACTCGGATCTTCCACCAACTGTTCTCTCACGACATGTTTGGTCAGCAAATGATTCAATGCCACCGGAGGAGTCAGATATCCTAACTCGAAAGATACAAGAGCAGTCATCCAGAAATTCAGAGGATGAATCCCGTTTATTTTCGCGATCGGATACAATGTTACTGAAACTAGGATCACCGCACCGTATGGATCCATAAGCATCCCAATAATGACTAACGCGAAAGTCAGGATAAGCATCGCCGAGAAAGGAGAACCCAAATGAGTCGGGAATAGATTGATGACTTCCGATCTCTCGAAAACCCCACCCATACAAGCCGACAATCCCATCAGAAGAAGAAGCGCACCCAAGTGAGATCCTGCATCGTATGATGTATGAGAGAGATGTACTTCTTCTACAGGAGCTTCTCCGTTCTTTAATTTTTCTTTCTTAGAGATCTTATAATCGATAGAAAGAAGCGCTAACATCGCAATCGGCAAGATATAAGGAGCAGTGTGCTCGTCGAAATGAGTTCCGAGTCCCAAAACGATCGCAAGCACGATCACGATCGAAATGAAGAGATAAATTCCGAAAGACTTAAATGCTTGGTATGTCTGGCCTAAGGCTCCGGATTGCGGACGAATCTTCCAAGATTCAGTGCGAGTAAACCAGCTTACGATCAGAAAGAAGGTAGAAGATACAGCAAACACTCTCCAACCCCAATAGAATAATTCGTCTGTGGTAACATCCAAATTCAAAGAGGCAACGATAACTACAAGCAAGCACGGAGGAAGAACAACTCCCAAACTACCCGACATAGCGGTAGCGGCTAACGCTCTTTCTTGAGTCGCTCCTGCTCTTCTCAATTCCTTGAATACTGTCGCTCCTAAGGCAAGAACCACAATCCCAGAAGCACCACTATACGCAGTAGGAAGAGCCGCAACCACAACAATGATCACAGCCAAAAGCTCTGAAGGAAGATTCCAAGGCTTCAGTAGGTCAAAGAATCTTCGACCGAGAGAAGTATCCCTAAGTAGGATCCCTGTCCAAACATACAAACCGATCTGGATATATAGAGTCGCATGTGCTGTCAGCTTCTGAAGATAGATCGCAAGTCCAGCAGGGTGATGTTCGAATACAAAGAAATACAATCCGCAAACGATCGCCATCCAGCAATACAGAGGCATGCAAAGAAGCGCATTAGAGAATTTTGTATTCTGTTTCCCTTCTCCAGGCTTAAAAACAGGATTCTTTAAATTATAGAAATTTAATCCGGACAATAGTGCGAGTCCCGCGATCCATAGAACCTGGATCTGAGCCTCCACTCCTTTCTGTAAAGGATACATGAATGCAGAAGAGACCAAAACGATCGTATTCGCCACGATCTGACTGATCTCTGTGATCTTCTCTTCTTTCGAGTTTTCCGGATTTCGAAGAGCAATATGATATCTTCTAGTAGTAGAGACTGTTCCTGCGACCAGAAGTAGGACCACCATTGTCATCGGAATATAATCGATTGCGGAGATAGTCAGCCAGGATAACCTTCTCTCTACTCCGCAATATGTTAATTGTGCCCAAGTTAAAGTAGTTGCGAGCTGCGCTAACTCTAGTTGAGTGGAACTCGGACCTGAGTTCTTAGCAGCCTCTTTAGAAGAAGTGTCTTCACCAAGACCAAGCCCTTCCAAGGCTGCCATATCTTCGTCGCTTACTTCTGCCTTGGTTTCAGTAGCAGCGCTTGGATCCGCAACGCATACGTTTCGGATCATTGCATAATTAGGCCAAATACTTCCCCCAAGACCGAGTAGTCTTGCTTGGATGAGTTGGCTTCCGCTCTGGACAAGCGGAACGAAAAGAAAGAATAAGACCGCCCAGGAAACGATTTTTCTCCACATACGAATAACCTCTGGAATCTGCGATTGATTGAATTCAGACGGGAAAGAATTTCCCGCCTTTTATTTGTTTATCTTTGGAATTTATTCAAGATTGTCCGAGCACTCTGCGGCTTCTTTATCCGCATTGCAACGAACACGTTTCATTAACTTCAGGATAGCAGGATGATACACCTTCTTATCTCTGAGTCTGGTCCTTACTTCTCTAAACTTTTCGAAGTAATTCTTTTGTAGATCCTTAGGAACCTCGAGCCAGAACTTAGCAGGAATCTCTTGCTCCGCCTTCTTAGTTAAAGAGAGCATTGCATCGAACTGAGTTGCAGCCCAAGCTCTAGAGGTATTTCCGAAACCTTCTGTGAAGTCCTTATGACGGGCCACAATCTGGAAAGTCAATTGACCGATTGGAAAGCGAACAATCCCACCATTCGGAGAAATTCCCTTCATAAGCTCAAGAGGTTTGATCCCGATTGCAGGAGAATAACAAGCATCTGCTCTTCCGTTATTGAAAATACCTGCAAAGGTCGCAATCTCCGCCGGAACCATAGAAGCTCCTACAATGTCCACCATCGTAGTCGCAGCCTGATCGTAGGTCAAAGTTGCAATCTTTCTTCCCGCCAAATCCTTGATATCTTTCAAGTTCTTATCTCTCAAAAGAAGATAGACAGCTCCACCAGGGAACATAGCGACGGTTTCATAATCCCCATCCACATTCAGCTTTCTTGCTTGAGGGCTTGCTAATAGCTCTATGGTCTTATGAAGAAGTTCGTAGCTTGGAAGTGCTCCGATCGCCTCGATAGAACCGGAAGCATGAACATAACCTCTTACTCTCAAAGAAGTCAAGAATGCAAGATGGCATTTGCCTGCTTTGAAATCGGAGTTTGCTACCACTTCATCGGTATAAGCCTTCAGATCCAAACGGATTCCCCAGCTCAACGCTTGGGCTTGGTATCTTTGAGCGGCTTTATACACGTCTCCGTGAGCGCCGGATGGATCGAATACGCACATGGATCTGTCCACGGTTTCCGCGGCTTGCACCGGACGGTTGCCAGCAGAAATTCCGAGTGCCAGAATGATTGCCATTATTTTGAGAAAGCTCTTCATATCTTTTTTTCTCCTTAGGGTTCTTATATTTTCATTTGCCATCCAAGAACCTTGCTCAAAGATCTTTTAAAAGATCGTCTTCTTCTTTTGTGTTTTTCTTTTTATTGCCGGGAAATGAGGAGAAATTGATCGGACCTCTATGACCCGTCTCTTTCATCCAAATCTTATCAGACTCGTGCCTAGATAAGTTTTCTGCAAACGCTTCCAAGAATAAATATTCTTTCTTAGAAGGATGCTGTATTACAGATTTAGAATGTTCTAATATAAGCTTCTTCATCTTTTCGGTGTCGCCCTTTCCGGCCACCGCCTGGATCTGAAAGGCTCTCGCCAATCGAACGCCTACTTGATCCCCTAATTTGACAGCCTCGTCCATTTGCTTGAACGGATCCTTTCCCTCCGGAGTCGCACCGGGGACAGATAGCCAAACGACTGCTTCTAATGCCAGAGGAGTTCCCCACCATTTCTTAGGATCCAAACATTTAGAAGCTTGGACTACTACGCTTGGCACATCTCTTGTGATCCCTGCGTATCCTTGTGAAGCAAAATCATGTAGAATAGCCAAAAGACCAGAAGAAAGACCGACTAAGAAATACAATTCTTCGTCTTCGCTCATAGAAGGACATTTGCCCTTCCACTCTCCAAAATGTTGCAAGAATCGATTGTACGAGTCCCCGTATCTTTTCGCTGCAATCCCGTGAAAGCGGATCTGTCTTGCTTGGTTATCCAAGGCCTCGTCCCCTCTACCCTTACGAACAGCAGCAATATATAATAATTCAGCCTCTTGCGCATTTCTTTCCGCGCATACTCCGGCTCCCATTTGAGCAACCATAGTCGCCAATTCCACAGAAGCACCGGCTCTTTCAAAGGAAGCAACCAGAGGTCCAAGTGCAGTCCCGCCCTGGCAAATCGCATCCAAATCGTCGGAAGCCAGATAATGAGGGACCAGATGGTCTTGTGCGTATGAGTTTAAGGTTCTTCCAGTAGCCCAATACACAACAGAACAGTTTGTCATGGTTATTGTAACAATCGTTACAAATAAAAGGATTCGTTTATTCATTTTGGTCGGAACTTAATTTTTACTTAGAATTTTGGGGGATTCTGGAAGAAGCTACCGAAGTCGATTCCTTCGTCCAATATTTTTTTTCTAATGACCGTTTTATTTTATGGTGCGGTGTTTCTAAAACCATCTCAGTTCACGGGAGAGATTACCCGGATTTTTTCGATCAAAGAAACAGTTTCTTGGTCCGGTTCTATGCCGAGTTCCTTCTTCAGGATCTTTTTCATGTCCTCGAATTTACGCAATGCTTCGTTCTTTCTATCCAAAAGCTGCAAGGATTCGAAGTGGAATCTCCATGCTCTTTCATCCAGATCATCTAATCGGATCCAACTTTCGGAATCGGACAATAGCGCCCCTGCATCTCCCGATTTTTGGGAAAATTCGCAGAGACTCTTGTAGATCTCTATCAAATTCTTTCTTAAATATTCGCGTTTTAGCTCGGATTCGGGGAAGTATAGATCGAATTCGAAGAAATCTCCCTTATACAATTCCTGCGCAGAGCGGTATGCAGTGATCGCTTCTTCTTCTTTTTTATTGCGAAGAAGCTTTCCTGCCTTCTCATACTCTCTTTCAAATTCTACAAAGTCCGCTTCTACTAGTTCAGGATGAAAATACAATCTGTCTTCTGCGAATACGACTGCTTCCGGATTGCCGAGTATCTTACGAAGTCTAAAGAGTAACGCGTGTAAGCTGTTGAGAGCATTCTTCTCCGACATTCCTGGCCATAAATTTTCTAGAAGTTCTTCTTTATGAATTCCCTTGCCGTAACGGACCAGAAGCAATTTGATCAGCTTCAATAATTTCTTCTTACTGGAATATTCGGCTGCTGAGATCTTCTTGCCGTCTAGATCCAATTCCAAAGGCCCGAGCACCTTCACTCTTAGCTTCTTAGAATTTTGAGTCTTAGCAACCTTAACGATTTTCTCGTCTCTCAGCTCGGACGCATCTCCCCTATCTTGGCCTGCAAAATTGGAAGTCCCCGGCTTAGTTAGCCATTTGGAAATGGATTCTTTGAACTCTATTCGTACTTCCCTCTCCGACTTGTTTACGGTTAAGAAGCTATCCACAGAGAACATTAGGACGAGAAAACTAAAATGAGATGTATAAGGAATCGGAAGTATATCGTTCGCAACCAATATATCCACGATCACACTTCCGAAGAAGAGAATTAGTCCGTAGAGAAGGAAGCGATTCCTAAAACGATTTTTTAAGAACTGAGTGGTTACCTTAATAAGAGTCCAGATGATCATCAATATCCCTGAAAGATAGGTATATTGCATGATGATAGGCTGATCCGTTTCATAGATCACGATTCCCAATGCAGGAAATATCCGAGGATGAGATACACTCATCGTATATGCATTCGGATCATGAATGAGAAGTCCCGCTAAGAGAATATTTAAGAATACAAAGAGAAGAATGAAGTCCTTGCTAAAGATCCTTTTATAGTTATTCACAAATAGAGCAATGGAAGTCGCAAAGATCGGCACTGCAACGTTTTCCATTCTCTCCCATACAAGAGCTCTCTCTGGATTTTCCGTATTGATGGTTTGAGTGAAGCAGAATAAGTAAGCACCGTACGTAACTTGCAATAGAGCAAAGTAAAGCAGGTATGCTTGCTTTCTGTTCTTAAAATATAAAACTAAATTATGAAACGTACGGTAGACTAGAACCGTCACGACCAAATAGCAAGAGAGCTGGTAGTACGTCATATACGCCTTTCGTTTCCTATCTTATCCCGATTCCTGCAACCCATTTATGAAAACGGAATAAAATTTATGACTACTCGCTCACTATTTTTATCTGCGAGTCTTGAGAAGCAGCAATATCGCATATTTTAAAAGATTGTAAAGCACGTTCTAACGATTATTAACAAATAACGAATGCCGTTCGATGAGAAATGAAAAACTTCATCACTCAGCTTCTTCTTCACATAAAAAAAAACCGAAAGGCAAATCCCTTTCGGTCATTTCGATTGCGAGGTTTTTCGAAATAGCTAGGAGTCTTTAAGGGCAGACTATTAAAGAAGAAGGATCAACTAATGCGTCTCCCACGAATCTCATTCCACCCAATAGATAAGGATCCGATACCTGAGGAGTATTCAAGGTAAAGAACTGAACCTTATCGCTTTTCGCACTGATTGCACAAGCAGTGGAAAGATTCAAAGGACTAGATGTTGCCGCAGCATTTCTCAATTTAGGGAATGTGATGGTAGGAGGCATCGGTATCTCTTTCATGATACTGTTCACCATCGGGATCACAAGAGTGGTCACCAAAGGTGAGATCACAGATTTAATTCCTTCCGGATCCAATCCGAACGGATTGTAAGTGGATCCTTCTAACACTTCTACTGCATAATCTAAATTATTAGTTGGATCCAAGATCACTTGTAACGCGTTCAAGTTAGCAAGGTTCGGATTATTTGTAGGATTAGAGAAAGTCTTAAAGCGGAAATCTGCATCTGCTGAAAAACTAATCCTTACAGTTCCTAATGTTTGTTGGTAACCGTTCGCTCTAGTATCTGCTTGGCAATCCGTAAGATCATCGTCGGTAAGTCCGCTGCAAGATGCAGGCTTCTTAGCAACGATCTGCAATTGCATTTCTGTAAAGAAGAGTCTCATCTTAGGAACTCCCGAAGAAGTCATCGGTTTGAATTTCACATTCGGAGCCATGATCGGAGACATTACCATGTCTATATCATCATAAGACTTCACTGGAGGAGCGATCTGATTAGAAGCATTCAGTCCTTGCAGCTTATTTCTTCCTGGCACAAGGATTGTAACCAAAGGAGAAGCCTTCAAGAAAGAAGTAGTAAGAGCGAATAACGGATCTGCTCCGGCAAACGCGTTCATTCCATCTATAAATGCTTTGTTGAGTACGATATCCAATCCCCTTCTCTTCCAAAGATGGAAAGCTGCTTGAGAGATCGTATCAGTGTGCATGGAGATCAAAAAGCCAGGATTCGCGGCGGACTGGCTAAACTGATATGTGGATGGAGGAGGACTCGCAGCGGTCCAAGTGCGAGTGGTTACCATTCCTGTTTTTCCAGATTGGGTTCTTAATCCTGCTGCAGGACTATAGGAACTCGTAAACGCAAAATCCAAAGAAGTCACGAGTCCTTTGTTCGTACCATCATGCTTCAGAGTAGCATCCGTGTTGAGCTTGAACTTTACAGTAAGCGGGAAATTTCCAAGAGGAGCAGGAAGATAATCCGGCAGAGTGATGGTCACACCAGTGTCTCTCAAGTCAGAGATCACTGAGTTCAACACGTTCGGAGCGATACGAGTTACGATATCCTTCAACATGTATTGAGTGATGATCTGTTTCACAAGAGGAACGGTAGTGCCTGCCATATCTTGGATGGATTGGCTCCCTACGATCGCAGAGACAACATCTCCGAACTGCTCGCTTCCTCCCAGGTAAGTCATTGGAGAAGTCCACATAAAGTCGGAAGTATTCTCTCCCGGATATAGATTCGCCATAGGCAAATGATTCGGGTTGGACCAAGGAAGAACGAAGAAGTTATTCGTATTAGAAAGAATATCGGCAGTGCTTGGATTATCCGGGAAGTATGTATCGTTGATCCCGAAAGGAGTCCTCACACTCATATTGATCAGACCGGCAGAAGTCACACTTAGAGTATTTCTTGCTCGAGCCGTTGCCAAACGAGGTTTGGACAACTGCACATTATTCCAGTCGTAGCCACTTCCGTTCAATGCACCTTCTACCGCAGGATCCCAGTTTAGTTTTGCTGTGGTGGTAAAGACGAGTAACGCTCCCGGTCCCATGAATGTTCCGAACCAGTCTTCGAACCTGGAAACCACGAGTAGATCTACTTCCACATAACGGGACTTCAAATCCAGACCTAGTCCAGGAGCAACGGCGCCAGCACCAGGATTGACTTTTAGATCCGCTTGCACGTTTCCTAATTTTGTTCCTACACCAGCGGAACAACCGTAAGTAGAATTCGTAGAACCACATTTTACGAAAGAAGGAAGTCTCATGTCGGTTACATACACATCCATGTTCACTGCAGAACTTCCGTTAGCGATCCCTTGGTCCGTGATGTTTAGAGTAGCACTGTATTTGGAGAACGGCCCTGGTGAGATAGCGGAAACATCACCGAACGTTTTGAAACAAGCGATCCAGCTGACTGCATTGTCGATATCCACAGTATCATCACACATACTGCTGATCTTTCCTTTCGGACGACCGAAAGGTGCAAATACTGTAGAAGTGTAACCGTCATATTGTTTTGCTACAGTAGGATAATGACAAAGACTCCAATTCGGATCTCCCCAGTGAGTGATTGCCTGGCACTTGGCCTGGTTCCCCGCCTGACAAGCGTTATAGTCTGTCCAGTTCCAAGAAGAATTTGGAGCATAAGGAGCACCATTATCATTCGGGCCTCCGTTATCCGTAGGTCCGCATTGAGAAGGTCTTACGTAGCAATACCCTCTTCCTTCCGCTCCCGGTTTGGAACCGAACACTGAAATGTACTGATAATTCTGAAAAGTACTGAGGTTATTATTTCCCGACATCAAACCATCGGGCTTTATACATGCCTCCCCGATTGTCCAAGCGCCGTTTTCATACATCTTCTTCTTAGGATAATCAGGCATGCCTAATAGGAATTCTTGGAATGTGCGAGGAACGCCAGTGCTATCCAGGATCTTGAAAGCTCCTGTAGTATATTTTTGGATTGCCTTACCTAAGAAAGGAAGCATCTGTGCTTCATCCATCACACCGTTTGCAACATAAGGAAGAACGTTATCCGCGTTTTCTAATCTTCCATAGTTGAAGCTGAAATATTTTCGGGAGATCTTTCCGTTTGCGGTTTGGATCTCGTAATAATATGTATTTCCACCAACTGTAGGAGCAATCGAAGAAGTACTCAAATTCAAAGTGATCGCAGCACTCATAGAGCAAGGAGGAGAAGCGCAAATCTGTTCGTAATTCGTAGAACTAACTTTTTTGAGAACGATGGATTGGATATAATTCTCTCCCGAAACAGGATTCACGAAAGAAGAAGAAAGCTGAAGAGCCGCCGATTGATCAAAAGTCATATCGTTTGTGCCGTTCAGAGCGTACAGGCTTCCTTGGGTAATCTTATTCGTTAAACTATAATCCGCGCTAGTTCTAAAGGATACAGTATAAGTCTGTAGAGGAATTCCTGCTAATGTAGGAGCATCAGAAGTGATGGTAAGAGTATAAGTCTCTGCAGGTTTCAACTCTCTATAAGGATTGAAACGTAGTTTTTGACTACTCATCCAATAGAATTCTCCTCCTGGAGTCGGCCCAGCAAGATTTCCAGAAGTCCCAGCAATCGAGAAATTCGCTTCCGTAAGAGACTTGTTCATCGGCTCTGAAAAGCGGATCTCCAATTCCTTATATCGATCCACGTTATCAAGTGAGTTGATATACAATATTGCCTGAGGAGTGGTAGAACCGAAATCTGTAGGAAGAGTGGCAACATCATTGTCCACACTGTTATAAGGCGGTTGCATGTTGGGATCCACACCGAACGCCTTTCCTCCAGAGAAAAATCCAAGATCGAAGATATCCGAGAAATCGAATCCTCCTATCTTAGCTCCCTTACAATCGAAGAGGCCAATCATTAAGAGAAGAAGGAGCAAAAACTCTGTTCCTCTCTTGATGCTCGAATTCACCTCGCTTTTTCCCTCTCCGATATTCGAAGAAAACGGTTTTCTATTTTTCTGACTCATTTCCAATCCTCGATGTATCTCTTTTAAAAAACTTCTCTTCATCATTCTCACCGGGTGAAAATCGTGACGAACCTATCCCAATAGGTGTCAGAATTTTCATCCTTATTAAACCTGTCGTAAAAAACGAATCCGTCAGGGAATTGCTTCCTTCCAGTTTCTGTAAGATCCGCAAAGATACCCATGAGCACTCCTGCGGTGTATATTAAGGAAGTATTATCTTCTTTAGTAGTCTGGATCATTTTCGACATCAAGAGTCGTTTTGTATCACTAAAGATCGCCTTGATGGAATACGGAGTCTTCATGTCTGTCTCTAAGTAAGAATAGAATTCTCCGGTCTTGACGACTCCCATCAGTACTCCGACCACGCTTCTTGCATTGGGAGCAGAAACGGAAGCGAGATCCGCAGTATCTACACTTAATAAAGTCGTAAATAAGTAATCCTGAGTGTTTGTTGTGCCGTCTCTCAGTATGCTTCCGAGTAGATCGAGTATCGCAGACAATTGAGCATTTGTAGGAATATTGTCTATGATCATGTCCATAGAGAAATCGATGGTAGGAACAAGACTGTATACGGAAGCAGGATCAAAATAATCTCTGATACGGACTGCCCAATTCCCTAACCTGTCCCATTCAGGATCATAAATATTCGAGACTCTCGAATCAGGAAATGCTGCGAGCATATCCCGAACCTCTCCGATATAACCTTCTAAATTATATTGGATGGAAGTAGGACTCTCATTCGCGAGTTTGACTTCTCCTAGTAGATCCGCTATGGATTGAAAAGTTAAAAGAGCTCCACTCGCTCTCTCCGGTTTTCCCATTTCAGCGAGCATTTGTACGAATACGGAAAGAAGATCCGTGCGAGACATTAGATTGAGTAAACCGTCTTGGTATCTTCTATCGTTCTCCGCAAGAATGGATAAAGGAGAACGCACCGGCTTATTCGTAACTGGATCCAGATAACGGAAGTAATATTCTTCAGGACCTGCGGAGTTACTTCTCACAGCAGAATCGGAGTTTACAATCTTTACCACATCGATCTGTCGATTTCCAGAACCTGTTTCTGTATCTGTGATCCTTGCAAGAAGAGGTCTAGTCAATGCAGCACTCAAACCGGTTAGTATCAGGAACGGATTCTTGTTCGTGCTAGGGCTTGCTTGGTCGTCCAAGGTCCAGGCCAAGGACAAGATCAAAGGAAGAAGTTTATTTCTTTGTCCCCAAGCATCTTCCACGGAGACTCCGTAAGAAACATTCGGACCGGAAGGAAGAACCTTGCTATCGGTGAGAAAGGAAAGTCTTTCCATGACCCCAAAGTTAGCCGCAATCGTTTGAGGGATCACACCGTAAGAAGAAGTAGGAGGATAAAAGATGCTATAGACCGAAGCATCTCCCAAGCTATTAAAAGTAAGAGAACCGCTACCGGAAGTTCCGTAATCCCAGGCCTCCAGATAGAACATACTGTCTCCCGGAATATCTGAATAATTTTCCTGAAGCACTGGGATCCCAGGTTGTCTGAAATTCGGTTGGGTAGAAGAAGCACATCCAGGTTTCAAGAATACATTCTTGAGTCTCCAAATCCCATTGATCTTATCCGTGCAATTGCTTCCGTCTTGTAGAATAGGAACAGCATTCATAAGGCCAGTCAGACCGTTTGCGATCAGAGTTACGTAAGCCGCCATCTTGTATGGAACTCCGGAACCCAAAGATGCTCTCAAAGGAATGACCGCTACCATTCTCTTCTCATGCAATAACCATTGGAAATTCTTATAGATGACTTCTTCGTCCGAATTTAAAGCTCTCTCGGTTGCATCGTCTTTTGCAATTTCCCAAACAGGAATGCTCCATCCCTTAATCCCGGAAGCATTTGAACCGGAAGAAACTTGGGTAAAGGAATTATTCGCATAATTCGCGTTAGCTTCTCTTCCCCCAGGCCCAACCCATTTACAAAGGCTTGTGCTGTTACAAGCACCATTGGAAGTATTGGAAACCTTGATCCTGTATTCGGAAGAAGTCCAACTATCCTTGTAGATCAGATCGGTTCCGGTAGAATCCCTGTATAATTTCCCGTCGATGGTATAGATGTTTCCATTTGAATCCACACGATTCTTATTGTAGTAAGGACCTCCCCCAGAGATCAAAACGGTGCGGATCAATTTCATGATGAATGGAATCGTCTTGGTATAAACCGGGTCGTTTGCAGCAGGGATGATACTCGGATCCGGAGCTTCCAAAAGAGTCAGAGTAGGAGTATTGATCCCTATGGAGAGTGCAGTAGGAGTAGTCGGATCCGCATTCTTAAAGACAGCTCCATCAGCAGAACTTTGGCTCATGAAAGATTTGATCCCAAGACTTCCAGTCATTGCGGACCCGAGAGAATAAATGCTATCTCCTACAGTCAGGATCCCGCCTGTCATAGGACCGCCATTCACGGAACCGTTCGGTTCCAATCTCATCATAGAAGTGTCTGCAGGATTCTCCCAACGAAATCCATAATTATCCGAAAGAGTGAGGATAAACATAAGAGATTCGAGTGCGGTGATAGGACTGCTACTTGTATCGGTAACGCGATCCCTTCCCAAAGAATCCATGCGGATCAATTCTTTCAAAGAGAAGTCGACTCCTGAAACAGCCGATGCAAAATCAAACTTTGCAAAATTCTTAGCCATCTCCAAGGAAAGGATCACATTCGGATCCGAGGTAAAATCCCCTCCTCTACCAAGCATGGGTCGAAGATAACGGAATGCTTCCGTGAGAATAGAGGCGAATTCTGCCGGATAAGTCGAGTCTCTATAATCTGCAAAGGCGGGATCTGAATAGATCTCTCCTCCATTCGTATAATATTTTTCTAAATTAACTACTAGATTCTTTAGAACTGTTTCGGATGACTTAGCATCACTGAAGCCTGCCCTCTGCCGGAAAGATTTTCCAACTGCAGAGATGAGTTGGATGATCTTTTCTTTCATCACTCTATCGGCGATCATACTCGGATCCACCATTCCCTGCAAGAGACCGTTGATTGCCGCTTTAGCATTCGCATTCTGATTGATCGCCTTATCCAGAACATCCTCGAGTTCCGTGAACAAGACCTTAATTTCAGGATCTTTTAATATAGAAGAAAGTTCTTCGAACTTAGTCTTCATTGCGTCCTTGGAATAAGTCGCATACATATACTTCAAAGCATCTTGGCTGAGAGGAGAAAGATTTCTTAAAACTGGTTTGTTATATACTCTCAAACGCTCCAACCAGGACTGAAGAGTATCGAAAGCAGAATTAGGAGCATTGTCGATCCGGTCCAAAAGAGTATGAACACGGACCAAGGATTGGCGAACATGAGCCTGAGGCTTTAAGAGAAGATCGCCTGAAACTCTTAAGAAGCCTACAATATCCTCTCGGTACGGAATAGTCATAGAGGACTCGAGCCTGTCGTTAAAGTAAACCGGCTGCAGACTGTTAAAGCCTGCTTTTATAGAATGATAATCATCGAAAATATTAAATAAGCGGACACCATGATAATCGATATTGTCTGAAAACGTATCTGCTGATGTTTTATCGTCATGAGGCTGGCAGCCGAACGCCAAACAAAACGCCAATAGAATATAGATTTGTTTTCTGATCATCTTTTAGCTAGTCCTACCCGGTTTTCCCGAAGGTGGGAACAGCATAGCGATCGCTACATAAAGTATTCTTATATCAGGCTTATATTTCTAAGGGTTTGAGAAAAAAATAAGAGAAGGTTACAAAAAAGTTTTCCGCACCTGGAGAGTCAGTTTTTGTATACCAATTGTTATCTTAAAACACCACAGGTCCCAAAAAAGTCTCAATCTATCTTTTGGGACCTGGGACTAAGGTTCAACCTTTGCATTTGTATTTCAGATTCGTTGAATCCAGAAATTCAAATCGGGAATTTCCTTTTTAGAACAATTGTTATATACAATTTATTCTAGATTTCGTTCTATCGTAAAATTTTGATCTGTTGGATGTCGAAGTGCCTACAAAAAATTTCCAATTCCAAGCCCATCCAAATGCATGAGGGAATTCTTGACAGAGAGGTTTGCTCCTAAAATCTCCCTGCCATGCCCAATGCCGGACTGATAAGTCAAAGTTACGACAATACAAATCCTTGGTTCTTACTCTTTTGGGGAATCACACAGTTCGGAGCAGCACTCGGAATTCTAATGTCCTTGGGCCAATTGGTCATGGAAAAGAAGTCCTCTTTGAACCGACTCTTAGCCCTTCTATTCTTCCAAATGGGAATATTGCAAGTGAGCTTCCTACTACTAGTTTCCGGAAAATACATGGAGTTTCCCAGGATTTCCTTGACGGAATTCCCTTTGATAGCCTCGACTGGACCGATTTTGTTCGGAATACATAGAGTCAGTCAGGACAAGGATTCAGAAAGAAGCCCATTTTTAGGACTTTCCGGGAAGCATCTGGTACTACCGGGCCTTGTTTGGATTACGTATCTGGCGGCCATCCTGATTCTTCCTACCGAGTACATGATAGGTAGGATCTCTCAATTCATGACCCAAACCGGATGGGGAGAAGGAGAAATCCTACTCGTAATTCCACTTCTCAACCTCGGATTCTATATCTGGCTGATTCTAAGAGGGAGCTGGGACTTATTTAGGTGGGAGATCCTACAAGAAGAATGGACCGCTCGCATCCTTTTATTCATGGTCCTGGCAACCTTTGCGAACATGGCCTTTGGTGGGATCTTCTTGGCATTCAAATCCTCACTCTCCCTACTCGCCTGTTCCTCTATGATGGGGCTTAGCCTTTGTCTCGCGTATTTGATCGGTCATAAGCGCCCCGCCTTCTTCCAGACTTTACAGGAAGTGAGCGAGGCAACTCGCCAGAAATATGCACGTTCCCTTCTTCTGGGAGTAAACCGAGACGCCTTAAGAGAAAGCTTGAAACAACTCATGGAAAGAGACAAGCTCTATCGGGATGAGGAACTCACCCTGGCGGATCTTGCGGATGAGCTCGCTCTTTCCACACACCAGGTCTCGGAACTGATCAACCAAGAATTGGGAATCAACTTCTCCGCATTCGTAAATGATTATAGGATCCAAGAAGCCTGCGAGCTTCTCCAGAAGGAACCGGATCGTTCCGTCTTGGACATTGCATTTGCTGTGGGCTTTGCTACCAAGTCCTCATTCCACAGAGCCTTTCAAAAACATACCGGCAAGACTCCTTCCCAATTCAGAGGAAGCGAGTCTGTTTGATACCAAACTTTAGAGGTTCTTCTCCGCTGCCAGGGTAGATGTTTATAGAATGGGACAGGTTTCCTGGTGGCGTTCGATCAATTGGGACGACGGATCCGGAAATCTTTCGTAAGATAAATCATCTGAAAACAAACGGAGGAAACCAATGATCGCCGTCGCAGAAAAACAGACTCATCAGGTTCCAACCAAACTCTATCAAAGACTTTCTTCTAAAGAAAGAAGCAAGCGGATCATGAAATGGATTCGCTTTCGCGACAAGAAGTTGCGTCAAAAATTCGGATTCTTAAAGCACCAAGATGCTCTTGGTCTTGCGATTACTCTAGGCTCCGCTGCGGGTATGATCCTTTTCGGAAGTTTATACATTGCGGGAATAATCCCTGCTTGGACTTGCATCGTGGCAAACGGGGTTCTTGCTTCTATCTTGCATGAAGTGGAACACGACCTTATCCACAATCTCTATTATAAGGACAATCTTAAGGTTCAAAATTTCATGTTTTGGACCGTATGGATCTTTCGAGGAAATACGGTAAGCCCTTGGTATAGAAGAATGATCCATACTCTTCACCATAAGGTTTCCGGTCACAAGGAAGATATAGAAGAGCGCCTCATCGGAAATGGAATGAGATTCGGCCTGAAAAGATTCATTACCATGCTGGATGGGAATATGTCCTTCTTATTCCAAGCTCATATTCTTAGAAGAGAAGCACCGAAGTTCAAGAGAAGTGAGATCACCAGATCCAGTTGGCCTTATCTTGTGATCTTCTATCATCTTTGGTACAACTTTCTGTTCATCAATTTATTTTATATTGGGAATGAACTCTTAGGAAAACCTGTAGAAGTTCCTGCTTGGTTGGATTCTATTCGTCATTTCCTGAATATTGCTGCGGTAGTTTATACCATCCCGAATTGGATCCGTCAGACTAGCATTCAAATCGTTTCTTCCAACATGCATTATTATGGGGATGTGAAGGGATTGTACGACCAAACGCAAGTATTGAATCGTTGGTTCTTATTTCCTCTTCATTTGTTCTGTTTCAATTTCGGAAGCACTCACGGCATCCACCATTTCGTGGTAAACCAACCATTCTATCTACGCCAAGCTGTGGCTCCCTTCGTTCATCCTGCGATGAAACGATATGGGATCCGTTTCAATGACTTCGGAAGTATCTTCCGAGGAAATCGACTTGGAAATCAGGACGCATTGCTCGCTTAAACATTCACCTCTACCTTGCCGGATTTAGACGAAAAAGAGATCTTTTCGTCTAAATCCTTCTCTTTGATCCTTGCGCTAATTATTACAAACTCTAGAATTTCAAGAATCGAGCTTAGGAATTTCTTTTCTTAAGCAATACCCATCTTAAACTGGACCTGCAAATGCAGGAAAATCGACTTAGAACGTATCTTGAATTTCAGCTTTCTCAGATACTGATCAGCGGAAACGTTCTATTCGCTCAACTTCTCTCATATTCCCCTTCTATGATCAATTGGGGAAGAACCCTATTCTCCTTTATTCTTCTTGGACTCGTTCTTTATATTCGCAAGCGGCCCTTCTTCTTTCCTACTAAAAAAGAAAACCTGATCTCACTAGCATTAGGAGTCGTCTTAGCGGTTCATTGGGTTACATTCTTCGCGTCGGCCCAGAAAGCAAATATTGCGATCGCAGTCTTGACTCTATTTACCCATCCTGTCTGGACTGTTTTACTCGAACCTTTATTCTTTCCATCCAGAGTAAAGGTATTGGATTTAGGAATGGCGCTTTTAGTCTTCTTCGGGATGTGGATCCTTGTTCCTAGTTTTGATCTCAATAATTCTTATATGATCGCAGTTAGTCTTGGACTCATTTCTTCTCTTTGCATGGCATTCCGAAATCTTCTAACGAAGAAGTATCTGTCAAGTCATGGCTCCACTCAAGTGATCTTTCATCAGACACTGGTGACTTGTTTTCTATTAAGTCCTGTTTTATTCTTCGAACCTATTTTTTCTACTACGAGAGATTGGAGCCTGATCATACTCTTGGGAGTTTTCTTAACTGCGATCGGACATACCTTCTATATCAAGGCAGTGTTCCGAATGAAGGTAAAGACAGCAGGACTTCTTTCGACTGTGCAGCCGGTGTATTCGGCAATCCTTGCCTGGTTGATTTTAGGAGAAGTCCCCAGAAAAGAAGAATTTATCGGCGGAGGATTTATTCTTCTCGCTGCTTGCATAGAAACATTGCGTTATCAGAAAAAGACGGAATAGTTCTATGCTCGCCTTAGTAGACGGTTCTGCCCCCTTCTTCTTAGAGTCTTCCAAGAGATCTCAAAACTGGTCCAAGGCACCTCTTTCTCATTTAGAAAAATCTTCTCTACCTTCCCGCAAGAAACATAAAAGAGTACGAGAATCTTTTTCTAAATATACCAAGCGAATTTCTAAATTAGGATTCAACGCGATTAGCCTAGATGAGTTTTGTTATTTGGCGAATTATAGTTTCTATCCCTTTCCTTTAGCGGAGAAGATACGCTCCTATCGAAAGAAATATAAGAAGCTATTTAAGATCGCTACCTCTCAAGGCCTCCAGATCTTTCTTACAAGCGATTTCTTTTCCGTAAACGAATTCATTTCCAAACATACGGGGAATGAACTGGGAAAGATCATAACACTTTTTGAAAGCGCATTAGAGGATGTATTCTCTACCTTTCCAGAAATCTCTGGAATCATTCTTAGGATAGGCGAATCGGATGGGGTGGATGTAACCGGCGACTTCAGAAGCAAACTCTTTCTCAAAACACCTGCAGAGGCGAATCGTTTTCTAAAAGAGATCCTGCCTGTCTTCGAAAAGCATAACAAAACTTTAATATTCAGGACCTGGACCTTAGGTGCTTACGAGATAGGAGACTTGATCTGGAATCCAAAAACCTATAAGAAAGTATTCCAAGGAATCGATAGTAAATCCTTTATCATTTCCTTAAAATACGGAGAAGGCGACTTCTTTAGGCATCTTTCCCTAAACCCTCTCTTTTTCGCGGACGAAAGACCTAAGCTACTGGAATTGCAAGCAAGAAGGGAATATGAAGGCTTCGGAGAATATCCTAGTTTCGTCGGTTGGCAATATGAGAATTATAGAAACCAACTCTTGGGAAAGGCGAATTTAGCAGGCATCAGCGTTTGGACCCAAACCGGCGGCTGGTCTTCCTTTCAGAATATTACGTTTTTAAAAGGTTCTTCTTATTGGAACGAATTGAATTCATTCGTATCCCTGAAACTATTCACGGAACCGAATTGGACTCTCGAAGATTGCCTCCAAAAATTTTATGGCAAGAAAGACTTAAACGATTTCATTCGCTTTCTTAGATTGAGCGATCTAGTGATCGAAAATCTTCTCTATGATCCTTGCTTTGCAAAGCAGAGCTTCTATGTTCATAGGGTCCGAATCCCAACCCTTTTGCATATTACCTGGGACAGAATCACAGTCTCGGATCCATTCAGATCGGTTTATTCTGTTTTGAACTCTACACCTTCCGAATCTATGCGCTTAGGAGAAGAAGCATTTTCTTCCTTAGAAGAAATGAAACGCATCTCCAAAAAATTGGATCTACCTTACGATTTTAGATTCCAGTCCAAAACATTCCGACTTATACTGAATTGCAGAAAGCTTCTTTATACGGAAGACGTGGCCTTATTTTTAGAAACGAAACGACTAGCGAAAGAATTCCATAAAAAGTATCCTAAAACGTTTCGCTTTCAGATCTCCAGGCCTAAGTCCAAGCCTTCTTTTGTTTCCGGCTTATTCTTGAAATTGTTTCTAAGAAGAAGAAGCAAGTACCGCCTCTTGGACAAGATCCTCTTCCATCCTATATTAAGAAAGATCTACTACCTGGTATTTTTAGGCATACGAAGCAGACTTCCGGATTTTATCAACAGACAAGGAATGCCGATCCGCGAATTACTCAGCTGAAATCGGATTGACGGATCTCTCCGGAAGATGGAAAATCCTTCCCATGTTCCCTTTTACCAATCGCATCCTGGCAATCCTTTTCGCAATTTTTCTAATATTCAATTGTTCCAGCTCGGATACAAAAGACTCCTCTACTTCCGGCGGATCCTCAGGAAATCAATCCTCTTCTGATACGAGCGCTTCTTCTCGTTCCGTAAATCTGGGAGACGAGTCCGAGGATGGAAATTGCGAAGCAGGCGATTGTGAGAACGGGAACGGAACTTATGTATATTCTACTGGAGACAAATACGTAGGCGGTTTTAAGAACGGACTTAGAGATGGTAGAGGAAAATTCGAATATAAGAACGGAGATAAATTCGAAGGAAGTTTTCAATCCGATCAGAAAGAAGGATCCGGAACTTATTCTTATTCCAATGGAACCTTGCTCCAAGGAAATTTTTCAGGCGGAGTCTTGAAAGGACCGGGAACAGTTACATTCTCCGATGGAAGTTCTCTCGAAGCAGAGTTCAAGGATAACGCAAACTCTAATCCAGGAAAATTCACTCGAGCAGATGGCTCGGAAGGCGAATGCTCTCTCCAGAACAAAGCGGTCTTCTGCTCCAAATAAAAGTTTTCATTAGAACAAAAGAACGCTCTCGTTTTCTCTAAAAAAAAAATTCAATGAGGAATTGGATAACCCAGTTCCTTATGGATCAATTCATAGACTTTATCATGAGTAGAATGATAGATCTCCTTAGAAGCACATTTTTCCTTTAAGAATTCGCGGACCTTTTGGTGATCCGGATACAGTCCGGCAACGTAATTGATCTCATGATCCTCATGACAGTTAAAAAGGTTCTTGTCCTTCGACATATCTCTGGCCATAATACTTTCCTATTCTAATTTCTTAATATAGAATCACTCTTCGGAATGGGAATGTCCTGCTTGATTCTCCCATTCTTTCGCCTGAGAAGGATCCACTCTTACCAAAGTATGGGTGATATCGAACTCTTCGCTCGCCCAATTCGGCATGGTTCGGATCTCCACTACTCTATACCAAACGGATCCAGGTTCCACTTGGAACAAATGGTTCACGCATAGACATTTAAACTTAAAGCCGAACCCGAACTCAGGCGGATTTACTGCATGAGGAGCCGCAAAGAAGTATAACTTTTCCTGAGTAGTATTCTTATATACCAATGAGAACTTTCTAGTTTCTCCCGCGCTCAATACCAATTGAGAGCCCTCAATCGGAGAAGATACGGGGATCTCGGAAAGGCTTGCTCCAGTTCCGGTATCCCATAGACGGACCGGTCTCTGGGAAGCAAGCTCATAGATCTCCATCTTACCGGGAAGTCCCTTGTACAACCAATTGATCCGAACAGGAACTCCTCCCTTCTTTCCCGAGAGATTTAAAGAGAAGGATTCATCGGAGCCTTCCTTCTTACAAAAAGAAAGAGAGAAAAAAGCTAGCAGAAGTATTAGAAATTTCCGATTTTGCATCTTACTCTTGGATCAATTCAAGAGTGGAGAATTCGAAAGTCTTTCCAGGGTTTTCGTTTTGCACGTAGATCTTATCTCCGGACTTACGTATGCGGATCGTTTCTTGGAAGATCTTTTCTCCGTTTTCTGGATCGTCGCTTCGATTGCAATCCCTACCGCAACCATTGCAATCTCCGCCGTAGTATTCTTCGTTATACTCCCTCGCGCTCATTTTTCTCACGAGCCCGAAGATCCTAAGCTTTAATCCGTCAGGCTTTGCTTCTTTAATTTCATAATTTCCTAATGCAAAGAAAGTCTTATTGATCTTTCCGGGTCCGTCTGTTTCTGCAGAAGAAGTATTTCCCTCGAAGAATAAACTTCCATCGGATCTCAAACGAAGGGTCCAATTCGAAGACAAAAGTTCAGGCTGAGCAGTTTCCTGATTTGCAGCAGCCTCTTCGGAAGAAGGAGAAGGAGGAGTCTCTCCGGCTTGCGGTTGCTCCGTACTCGGAGCTGCAGTAGGAATGCTTCCGTAAAACTCACTTCCTACAAAACTCCAATTCAGAACGTTAGTCACTCCTGCCGCAGTAAATTGGAAGAAATTATGTTTTGCGATCTTATGGACTTGTTCCATCGGGTTCGGAAGCAACCATTCTTCTCCATCGGAGAAACGGATCTCGCTGATCACGAGTCCCTTATAATCTTTTCCTTCGTAAATGGAATCCACTGTGAGTTTTAGATTCTTTCCTTCGAAAGGTTTAGGTAAAGCGATTGTCTGAGGTCCCAAAACATCTTGGACTTCTATTTTCTCGGAATATCCACCGTCTCCAGTCAAGGTTGCGGTCTTCAATCTTCCGTTTGTCTGACAATGTCTATCGGATCTCTGATAGCCGTTCCAGATCTTGATCGAAGTTATTTTCTGTTTTTCTTTAAAAGAAAAATCTAATGCGACTCCCTTTCCTTTCTTATCCGATGCCCAAGCATACTCATATCTGGAATCGAAAAGATTCATTACATCATAAGAAAGATTCGGTTTTGCAGTCTCGGAAGCAGTTACACTCGCATCCACAACTTTTGGTCCCTTCCACTTAAGCTTGGAACCTTTCTCGTCGTAGAAACTGATCTTTTGGATACAAACATCCGGATTCTTGTGAAAATTAAAAGTCACAGATCTTGTATTTCTGGGAGTATCGAATTTGACGACTGCAGTAGAGCCTTTCTCCAAATCTTGGCTATATTCATCAAAATTAATATAGGCGGTAATCGGTTCGGAGAACTCTCCGTTACAAGACTCAACTTCTATTTTGGATAATTGAAATGTCTCGTCCGGATAAAAATGAAGTTTTACGAACTTCGCCCCTTTTTCCGGTCTCCAGTTCTTTCCATCCAAGATATCGAACGGAAGGCCGCTTTCCATTGAAGTAGCGGTAATCATAGAGACAGGCAATTTCTTTCCGCACTCGAATAGAAGCGAAGCGCAAAGCACCAAAAGTAAATATTTTTTAAACATAGGTATTTCTCCCTATCGAATCAGCAAAGAGCAGAAATATCTTTCCTGGAGATCCGAGAAAACCCAAAAATGATGGGTCTGGCTTATTTTTTACTTCTATTTTGGAGCCAGATTTAGCTTTTAAACCGTCTCAAAATATGATTGGCGGAATCCAAAGAGTGCAATACGCTTACGTATAGGAAGATCCAATGTCTATCCCTAGTAGATACTCCATAGCAATCCATATCCTATCCTTGATCGAAAAAGACGGAGAAGAAGCAAGTTCCTCTCAAGTCATGGCGGATAGCATAGGAACAAATCCTGTGGTAGTCAGAAGCCTGATGGGAAAGCTAAAGAAGGCAGGATTAATCCAATCCAAGCAAGGGGTAACTGGTGCCAAACTCGCCAAGTCCCCAGAAGAGATCCGTCTTATCCAGATCTACAAGGCAGTAGAATCAGAAGGTCCACTCTTCTCTATCCATGATAAACCGAATCCAAAATGTCCTGTAGGAAAGAAGATCCAAACTGCTCTCACGGGAATCTTTCAAGAAGCACAGTCTGCCTTAGAGGCCAAATTGGCAGAGTTCAATCTGTCTGACGTGATCTATAACCTGGATTCGGATAAAAAGAAAAGAGCTTAAAATTTAAGAGAAAACTTTCCTTCTTCTTCTCAAATTTAACTTGTAATTAAAAATATTACAAGTTCTTTTGACCAAAGAATGATTCGGGAGAATTAGAATGAAAATCGTAGTATTCGGAGCAACCGGAATGATCGGACAAAGGATTGTAGCAGAAGCACTTTCCAGAGGTCATGAGGTAGTCGCGGTTTCTCGCAATGTTTCCAAGCTCACCCAAGAGAATAAGAATTTAACCAAGAAGTCGGGCGATATCTTAGATACAAAGTTTGTGACCGAGCTCGCAAATGGAGCAAATGCAGTGATCAGCGCTCACGGTCCGGGCAAGGATGAGATCGGTAATGTACCGCAAATCATTTCTTCTTTATTGGAAGGAACTCATGCAGCAGGCGATACTAAGGTCTACTTCGTAGGCGGTGCGGGAAGTTTGAAAGTAGCTCCGAATCTGGATCTAGTAGATGCTCCAGGATTTCCGGACGAATACAAAGAAGTCGCGCTCGTTCACAGGAATGCGCTCCATTTTATGCGCGATTCTAAATTTACCCATTGGACCTACCTGAGTCCTGCGGCTTATATTTACCCGGGAGAAAAAGCAGGCAATTATCGTTTAGGTAATGAAGATCTGGTCCAAGATTCCCAAGGAAATAGCAAGATCTCCGTGGATGATTTCGCAGACGCGATGATAAACGAGGTCGAAAATCCGAAGCATTTAGGCAAAAGATTCACCCTCGCCTATTAAACAAAAATTCTTGCCTGGAATCGGCAAAGAATAGAATGTCTTTTGGTTGCTTCTTCCTAAGAGAGGAAGCGACCTGGAGAGTATCGGATGAAGAAAATATTCCAAAGGATCGGTATCGGCCTAGGGTTGATAGCGGTTCTGTATGTTGGTATCTATTACATTACCTTTCCCAAATATGAATTCCATTCCAACATAGATCTAAACCAAGATTTCGATTCCTTTTATAAATCGAAATTAGAAGAGACCAAATCCAAAAAAGGAAGGATCGGATCCGAAGAGAAGTTGATCCGCTTTTCTCCGGCCAAGACAGAATATGCCATCCTTTATATACATGGCTTCGGCGCTTCTCGCGCAGAAGGAGAAGCGACCGTAGACAAGATCGCCTCCAAATTTAAGGCAAATACGTATTATCTCCGCCTTCCTGGCCATGGAACAAACAATGAGGACCACAGAGACACTCCATTTAGCGAGTATCTACGGGTTGCCGAAGAGACCTTCCTCATGATGGATAAATTAGGAAATCATACTATTTTAATGGGAACAAGCATGGGAGGATTGATATCGACATATCTAGCTGCCAAATATCCGGACAAGACCAAGATACTCGTATTGTATTCCCCATTTTATGATTTTACCGTTCCTCTAGCTCGTATATTCTTTTATCCGGGAGGGACCGAGTTCGGCGAAACTGTCCAAGGAAAGATCAGAAAATCTCCTCCTAAAAAGCCGGATGACGGGATCGGCGAGCATTATTACGAGTATTGGTACAAAGACCAGTATCTAGCGGCAGTCCGCCATGTGAGTGAAGCTACGAAATTCGTATTGGGACAGGACCCGCTTCCTAAGATCACAAGTCCTACCTTATTAGTATATTATTATAAGGACAAGGACCACCAAGACAAGACTGCAAGCGTAGCAGCTATGCTGGATGCGTTTTCCAAGATAGGAGGAGAGCACCCGAATCCTCTCAATACCAAGGTAGCGATAGAGGAAGGAAGCCACGTTCTCACCTCGACACATGTTCATTCCGATAAGGAGAAAGTGGAATCTGCAGTTCTGGATTTCTTGAAGAAAGCAGGAGTGCGCTAAAAGCTCAGTTCACTAAGACCATCCAAAGAATTTTTCCTCCGGCAAACATGCCGGGGGATTGAATTTCTCTTTGAATGAAATGTTTGAAAGAGAAAGAAAGTTTCAAACTTAGGAACAAATGATCACGTTCCTTTCTTTCCATAGGAATAAATCTCTTCTGCCAAAAGAGAGACTCCTGCTCGAATCTTCTTCTTATAGCATAAGTAAAATTTTCTTTCGGTGATCCAATCTTCTATCTGGATCTTTCTGAGTTTAGAAGTTATCGAATATTCGGATAAGAAACCGATCCCAAGTCCAGCCTCAATAGATCGTATCACCGACTCCACGCTTCTTAGCTCCATTCCTATTTTAGGACGAATGTCTTTGGCGAAGGATTTGATTCTCTTCTCTACTGCTTTCCGTAATGCAGAAGCCGGATGAAATAGTACGAAGGATTCTTCTAGTAAGTCTTGGGACCTGATCTTCTTCTTTAAAAAAATTGGATGGTTCTTGGCAGCAACAGGAAAGATCTTATCCGAGAGAAATTCGAGAGAAGTCAAACCTGGTTCGGAGATCGGTCCAGTCAATATTCCAAGGTCCACTTCTCCTTTTAGTAAAGCGTCCTTGGTTTCTTGGGCATCTCCTTCTCTTACGGATAAGGAAAGTTTCGGTCTTCTTTGTAGGATCTCCTTCAAGATAGGAGGAAGGATCCAGGCAGATACTGTTCCGCCTGCGGAAATGGAATAATGACCCTTTAATTCCTTATCGTTGGAAAGATCTTCCTGCATTCTATCCCAAAGTTCCTTCATCTGCTTGGAATATTGGTAGAAGATCTCTCCTTCGTGAGTTAGACGAACTTCCTTTCCACCTCTTTCTAAAACGCTCGCTCCTAGTTCTTTTTCTAAAAGAGAGATCTGCCTAGACAAGGCAGGCTGTGTGAGTCCCAAACGAGAAGCTGCCCTTTGAAAAGTGCCTGCTTCGGAGATTTCCAGAAAATAGCGGATCTGTCTGAATTCCATGGTAATTACACTTATAACTTTTAGTTATATATTTTATAAATCCAATTTATTTGCATTATATTAAAATCTTTGTTAGCCTCTTTGATAAGAGGTTCGATATGGGTAAGACTCTATACGATAAGATTTGGGAGAGCCGGAGGGTTTCCGGTAATTCGGAGAAGGAAGACCTTCTCTACGTGGATCGGCATATTCTGCACGAAGTAACTTCTGCCCAGGCATTTGCTGGCTTACGGGACAAAGGAAGAAAGATCAGAAGACCGGATCTTACCTTCGGAGTGGTGGATCATAATATTTCCACTCGGAACAGAAAGGACAAAGGAGCTGCAGGTCCTGTCTCCAAGTTACAGATAGAAACAATGGAAAAGAACTGCGAGGACTTCGGGTTGCGATTGTTCGGGCCTGAAAATCCTGACCAAGGTATCGTGCATGTTTTAGGGCCTGAGCTAGGCTTTCCAGTACCTGGAGGAGTTTTGGTCTGCGGAGATTCTCATACGGCAACGCAAGGAGCCTTCGGTACTCTGGCTTTCGGAATAGGAACGAGTGAAGTAGAGCATGTACTCGCTACTCAAACATTAAAACAATCTAAAGTAAGGTCCATGTTAGTTCGTTTTATAGGGAAACCCGCATACGGAATCACTCCCAAGGACGTTGTATTGGCATTGATTGCTAAGATCGGAACTTCCGGTGGGCAAGGATACGTGTTGGAATACTCCGGGCCTTGGATCGAATCCCTTTCTATGGAAGGAAGGATGACCCTTTGCAATATGAGTATAGAAGCGGGAGCAAGAGCAGGCTTAGTAGCTCCGGACAGGATCACATTCGAGTATTTAAAAGGAAGAAAGTTAGCTCCCAAAGGAGAAGATTTCGAAAGAGCAATCGAATATTGGAAGACATTCTTCTCAGATCCGGACGCTGCATTCGACAAGGAAATCACATTCGATATTTCTAAAATAGAACCTCAAGTCACTTGGGGGACCAATCCGTCCCAAAGCCTACCGATCGGTTCTTTCATACCCGATCCGGATCATTTCGAAGACAGTGTAAAAAGAGAAACAGGATGGAAGGCATTGGAATACATGGACCTTCGCCCCGGAACACCGATCTCGGACATCTCCGTGGACAAAGTATTCATAGGATCTTGCACAAACTCTAGAATTGAAGACTTAAGAGCCGCAGCAGAGATTGCAAAAGGTAGAAAGGTGCATCCGAAGGTGACGGCACTTGTCGTCCCTGGATCCGGAGCAGTCAAACGTCAGGCGGAATCGGAAGGATTAGATCGCATCTTTAGAGAAGCCGGTTTTGAATGGAGAGAGCCAGGCTGTTCACTTTGCTTAGGAATGAATGATGATGTGTTACTCCCGGGAGAAAGATGCGCCTCTACTTCCAATCGAAACTTTGAAGGAAGACAAGGCCGAGGAGGAAGAACACATTTGGTCAGCCCTACCATGGCTGCAGCTGCAGCAATCTCCGGAAAATTTACCGATGTGAGGAAACTAGCATGAGCTCTAACTCTTGGACAATATATACCGGGGTTGCCGCGGCAATCCAAAGGGCTGATATAGATACGGATCAGATCCTTCCCAAACAATTCATGAAGAAGATCGAAAGAAAAGGTTTCGGAAAACATCTCTTTCATGATTGGAGATACAAGGATTTAGAGGGGAATATTCCAAATCCTGAATTCGTTTTGAATCTAGAGCCTTTTAAAAATGTGAGTATCTTGGCCGTGGGAGAAAATTTCGGATGTGGATCGAGTAGAGAACATGCTCCTTGGGCATTGTCCGATTTCGGAATTAGAGCCATTCTTTCCGTTTCTTTTGCGGATATATTCTCTATAAATGCTGCTAAGAACGGGATCGCACTCGTACGATTGAAAGAAGAAGAAATAAAAAGAATCCAAGATAAGATTCTAAAATCACCAGGCACAACCCTTACGGTAGATTTGGAAACTCTACAAGTGAAAGCGGATCAGGAGATCTTTTCCTTCTATTTGGACCAAGGCTCTTTAGATCGCATCCGAAACGGTTGGGATGATATCGATCTAACCTTGAAAGAGGAGGATGAGATCAAAAGATTCGAATCCAAACTTTTTACCGAACACGAATATCTTTCAGTCCTCTGGGAGGCCTGAATTTTTTCGGCTGTGAATTCTCATGTTTACAATCAGGTAAAAATTCGTTAATTCGCTGGAAAAGAAATCGGGGGATATTAAGATGTTCGTCTAATTCCCCCGACCGGGAAAAGGAACGCAAGAGTGAGCCTAACCGAATCCATACAAGATAAAATCACAACTTCTCCTGTAAAAATCCCCGACTCCGCCTTGAAAACAGGCATCTTCGATCTGACCAAAGAAGAATTAGGTTCTCCAATCGAATTGAGAGAAGGAGTGACCTTGCGTTATCTGACTCCTCCGCATCGCAAACGTTGGCTTATGGACAAGCTACTTTTGGGAAGCGATCTCACATTCTTGTACGGATACTTTCGCCAGATCATAAGAGGAAGAAAGGATGCGTTGGCAGGAACCTTCTTCGATCCTAGATGGATAGAATTATCCGGAGGGATCTTGGATCTCATGGAAGGCTGCGGAGGAAAATTCCAAATAGAAGGAATAGAGAACGTAGTCTCTCCCAAGGGTCCTGTTGTCTTTGCCGGAAATCATATGAGCGTCTTAGAGACATTCGTATTCCCTTATTTCTTAGTACCTCATAGAAGAGTGACCTACGTAGTTAAGGAAAGTTTAATTAAAGGAAACTTCTTCGGCCCTATTATGAGGACCAGAGATCCGATCGCAGTAGGAAGAGAAAATCCGAGAGAAGATCTAGTCAAAGTATTGGAAGAAGGAGTAAATCTTCTTAAGAAGGGAGTCTCAATCGTTGTGTTTCCTCAAAGCACTAGAACGATCAGTTTCAATCCTGCGGAATTCAATTCTATTGCAGTAAAATTAGCAGCCAGAGCAGGAGTGCAAGTGGTTCCTTTTGCGATCAAAACAGACTTCTGGCAAAACGGAAAAATTCTAAAAGATTTGGGGACTCTTTCCAGAAAGAATCTCATCCACATGAAATTCGGAAAGATAATCGACCCGAAAGAAGATGCAAGAAAGGCACAGGAGAAGTTATTGAATTTCGTATTAGAGAATTTGAAAGAATGGAAAGTTCCGATCCTAGATCAGAATCCTTGATTGGAGCTGAGCAGTTCTAAAAGAAAAGCCGACGAAACGAATTTCGTCGGCAAATGATCAAAAGGAAATTTAAGAAAATTTAATATCCTCCGCCTCCGCCACCACCGTAGGCTCCCCCACCTCCGCAATATGCGACGGCGAGATAATATTCCTGAGCACAAGCAGTCATCGCTGAGCTCGGATTCGCCTGGGCGCAACTTGCATACAGCAAAGAGGCCCCAGTGCATTCACTCTTTTTACTTTTATCGTTCTTGTTATTTCCCGTCCCGTAAAGATTATTGTATTCATTACAGTTGTAAGACCACAAGGAAGACAAAACGACAAGGATAACGAGAATTACTTTCCTAGTTTGCATATTAGCCACTCCGAACGTCCGTAAAAGACTCAACTATAGATCTAGCATTTTCCTTTCGATAAGCAATGGTTTTAAATTAAGGGCACATACATGAGGAATAAACAATACAAATCAAGAAACCGGATGGAACCTTGCTTAGGTCATAATTTATAGATAAGAAGGTTCCGATCATGAACGGTCTGTTTAAAAAGATTTTCTATGCGGCGCTACTCTTTGGGCTGATCTTATTAGCCAACCTAAACTGTGCGACTATGGACTCCGGATATAGAGGATACAATCGATCCGGATGTTACGGTTATAACTGCGGATACGGTTATGGAAATTATTACAATAACCGTTACAGACAATACGGAGGCTATCCTGGCTATCAATCCTCCGGGGGTTTTAGAAATCACAACCCGCTCTTTGTTCCTGCGGGTAGATTTCATAACGTAGGAAGACCTTCCCACTGGAGATTATAAAAATAGAATATACATTAGATCTGAAGAAGTCGTGATCTCACCCTTCTTCAGATCATCTAAACCAAAAACGGTCTCCGTCCAAGAAGCGTTTTACTCCTTCCTTAGTACTTTGACTCTCCATTACTGGATACGTGTTCTTAGCTTCCAAGACCAAAGCCTCCGATACCGGAAGATCCCATCCGTCTATCACAGAAGAAAGATCCGCAAACATCGCATCCTTTGGCTGTCTGCAAAGTTGGGTCGCATACGAAAACGCTCTCTCCAATCCCTTTCCCTTTTTAGTCATTTCCCACACGAGTCCGAGCTGATACGCTCTTTCGGCTCTGATCCTTTGTCCGGTTAAGATAAGAGGCAAGGCTCCGCCCCAACCCAATAAGCGAGGAAGATACACTGTTCCTCCATCCACTAGAGGCACTCCCCATCTTCTGCAAGCCACGGAGAAAATAGCCTGAGGTTCCGCGATGCGAATATGTCCATGACAGAATAATTCAAGTCCTCCCGCGTACGTGTAGCCATGAGAAACGGTGATCACAGGCTTCTTCTGCACTATCCTAGAACCTCCGAGAGGTCCTGGATCCTTCTTTGCATATTCTTGTTTTTCAGGAGCACTGATATAAAGATCCGCTAATAGATCCAAAGCGGAGAGATCCGCTCCTGCGGAGAAAGATTTATCTCCCGCTCCATGAAGGATTGCGACAGTTAGAGAAGGATCGTCCCTGAAATTTTTCCAGGCCTGCAAAAACAGGTCCGCCATTTCCTTATTCACTGCATTATGCACATCCGGTCGATTCATAGTGATCTGCAGGATGCGGCCGCCGGCTACGTCGTGGATTTTTGTCAAAAGTGGAAAATTAGACATGCGGAAATTTCACCTAAAGCCAAGAATACAGAAAGAACTTTTTCTTTCGTCTTGACACTATCCTTTAGAGACTTAGAATCTTCGGCCAAGTAGATTTCTACTCGATTTTTTCCGTCCAATAGAACTTTCCCGCCCATATAATATGCAAAGTCGAAATGAGAATCTAGGAGAAATAGAATCATCTGATCCTTCTTATGAAGTAAAGGCATTGGAGTTCATAACTGAATTATTCGATACCTACGCTTGGGAATGGAAAAAAGACGAGAAGGAAATCAAACTTCCCTCAAAGCTCATAGAACGTCTCGGATTAAACGAAGAGACCGTTTCCTATGAGGATTTTTTATCAGCAATCGATCCAGAGTATAGATCCGAATTTGTGAATGGGTTAGAAAATGCTAAGAAAGGAATTCCTTTCAGCATGGACGAATTGCTCTTTCTTAGTCCTAAAAAGACCCGTCTTTACTTTAAGGCGGGAATCAAACCGGGTCCTTCCAAAACCGAAACCAGCCTTATCTTTCTACTACAAGATATTACTTCTTTCCGATCCGATCAAGAGAAAGGAAAGAAGATCGAGGATAGCCTTCATCAAAGCGAGCTAACGTTTAGGGGTGCCTTCGAGAACAACGGGATCGGAATGGCACTGGTCTCAGACCAAGGAAAATGGTTAAAAGTAAATCGCAAGCTCTGCGAGATATTCGGTTATACGGAAGAAGAACTGTTTACCAAGACTTTCCAAGATCTCACTCATCCGGATGATCTAGCAAAAGACCTAGATAGTGTCCAACGGATGCTCCGAGGAGAGATCGATTCTTACAAGATGGAAAAGAGATATTTCCGAAAGAACGGAGATCTTATATGTGCGAACCTAAGTGTTTCTCTTGTAAGGGATCAGTTCGGAAAATTCCTATATTTCGTTTCTCAGATAGAGGATATCACACAAAAGAAAAAAGCAGAAGAATCCCTTCTCTCGATCAATTACGAGATAAGACAGATATTGGAATCTGCCACTCATGTCTCCATCATTCGAACTGATCCAAATGGATTGATCCAATTGTTTAGCAAAGGCGCTGAAAATCTATTTGGGTACAAAGCAGAAGAAGTGGTAGGAAGACATACCACGGAGATCCTACACGATTTAGAAGATACTGATAAGAGAAGTAAGGAACTTTCTCTTTCCTTAGGAAGGGAGATCAAAGGCTTCAACACATACAGCGAGATTGCGAGAAGAAATACTTACGAATCCAGAGTCTGGAGATATAGAAGAAAAGACGGCTCCCTGTTTCCAATGCATTTGGTCTTAACCGCAGTGAGAGGACAGAACGCAGAGATCACAGGATTCTTAGGAATTGGAACTGACGTATCCGGGTCAGTAGAATACCAAGAGAAACTAGAAGAGACCAAAAGACAATTGGAAGTTCTTACGGAGCAATTGAGCCGTAAGAATGCTCAGTTGCTGAATTACGCTCATATTACTTCTCATAATTTAAGAGCCCCCACAAGTAACCTAATCTCTCTTGTTGAATTGATCGAAGAATCCCAATCCGAGGAAGAGATTCTCTCCCTTGTGAGCAAGTTCAAGACCTCGGTAAACTACTTGCAAGAAACATTAAATAGCCTGGTGGAAGTACTTCGCATCCAAGAGGGAAATAATCGTAAAATAGAGACTGTCCGGTTTAGGACCATCGTAGAGAAGATCCTGAAAATCTTAGAAGGTCAGATCTTAGAGACTCATGCGGATGTGCGTTTGGATTTTTCAGCTCTGGAAGAATGGCAATACGACAAAATATACATGGAAAGCATTCTTCTAAATCTTATATCCAATTCCATTAAGTATAGATCGCCTGATCGTACTCCAAAGATCCACATCAAGTCACAGATCCTGAACGGCCAGGCCTACCTGATCGTAGAAGACAATGGGCTTGGAATCGATTTGAAGAAATACCAAAACAAGTTATTCGGTCTTCATAAGACTTTTCATAGGCACCCTGATGCAAAGGGAGTTGGACTCTTTTTGACTAAGTCCCAAATCGAATCTCTGAACGGAAAAATCTATGTAGAGAGCGAGTTGGATAAGGGTACTCGAATGATCATAGAATTATATAAACCGAAAATTTTTTCACACACTGGAACGGACTAAAACGGAAAATTCACGCTATCTAACGATACGAAAGCTTAACGGAGATTCTTCCCTTCTTAGCTATACTTAAAAACGTTTTTCATTCGATTTCTTTAGATTCCATTCGATTTCAATTCGGATATAAATTATTGTCCCTTTATTTTTTTCTAAAATACGAATTGGGTATTGCTCCTTCTCAAAGAAAGGCATAAGCTATGGGTATGGATAGTACGCATAAATCGGACCAAAAATTCCGAATGAAATCCCAAAACATGTCGGTCGCGACTCATCCGAGAGCGCAGCCGCAAAAGCCCCTGAAATTCAGAGGAGGTAGCCAACCCCAGGATGCAGAAATGCCTTCTTTCTGGTTATTCTACTTCCTATTGTTAATAGGATCAGTGATACCGATCGTGGGAGTCTTTCCCGCCTTCATCCTATTTTCATTTGCGAAAAACGCATTTTTCAGGATGCTACCTCTTGCCATTAGTTTGGCTACAAGCGGTTACGCCTTGTATTTGAGGGCCCATTCGGGTTCAGTATTCCAGCAGTTGAAAAACCTGGTTTATTGACTTCTTGAAAGAACGAAAATCGGAATATAGCCCATTTTCTGGGGAATGAGGAGTATATTCCATCCATTAGGATTCTTGCATAGAGTCCCGAAGAAGGATTATTCCAATCCTTCTTACTTCGTTTTTATTAATCAAAAGACTTTGTAGCTCCTATATTGAAGGAAGGAATCCTTGCCAGTGAATTATAAGAATATCCGGTAAGGTTCGCATTCCCCACTACACCTACTGCATGAGAAAGATCCCAGTCTGTTCCCTTCCCTCCCTCTATCGTCTTGCGTGGAATATTGTATGCGAGAGCGAAATCAAGACTCCACTTATCGAATATATAACTGAAGCCTGCCGAAACCAGGTCCGTAAGAGAGAAGAATCCACCGGTAGTTCCTCCCAAGGCATTGCTCTTTACTAAAGGAGAATTATAAGCATAGCCTGCTCTCAAGACCCAAGAAGAACTAGGTTTGTATTCCACTCCTAAGATAGCCGCCCATTGGTCTCTAAAATTCAAATGTGCATCTGCAGATCCAGTGCTTCCTAAAGGAGTTGGAAGCCAAGGATCCTGCAAAGTTTGATTTGCCTTTCGCAAGTAAGAACCATAATTCGTATAGACCAGATCCAAGGCGAATTTTAAATTCTCCGGACCGAATGCGAATCCAAGAGTGTGCTTTTCCGGTAAGTTGAATGTATAAGATACACCTGTCTCATGATAGTATTTAGAATTATTAACTCCCACATTGTATCCTCCGTTCAGAGGGATCCCTACGTGAGCTTGGTAAGCGTAGCCTACTCTAAACCAATCGTTAAACGTATAATTAGCTCCCAAAATTCCGCCTAACGCAAATGCATTCTTGGAACTTTGGTAATAGTATCCTTGTCCGGGGATCTCTATATTTCCGGTGATATCGTAGTATTTCTGGTTTAATTTTTGGGATCCATATACAGCTTCCACGCTTGCCCCCAGAGCAAGATCTCCCAGTTTCACGGAGAAACCGTTTACTAGTTTCACTACCGCAAACGTATTGGAATTAGATTCTTTGAGTTGGTTTGAGTTTCCCAAAGGCCCAGGAAGATTCGTGCCGGCCCATTGGTTTACTGTCTGCCCTGTAGGAGTATTTCTTGTAATCTTATCCACACCACCCGAAGCTCCCCCGGCCACATAAAGAGAAATTCCATAATCCACGTTATCCGTAACAGGAAGTTTCAAAGCGATATAGGGCCCAGGTCCGAGCACATTTGTAGACTTATCATTCTGGTAGGAAAGATTCGGATTAGAGTCCTCGAATTTATCCCTATATCTATTCTGTATCAGAGAAGCGCCTAAACCGAATTCGATTTTCTTACCTTTCGTGAGGGAAAGATTTGCTGGATTTAGATCCACATCGACAGGGGAACCTCCCAGACCATACCCCGCGCCTGCAAGCCCGGAATACCTGGCATTGATCGCATTAAAATACAATCCATCGATCGCAAGAAGACCATTCCCAGAACCGAGAACAAACAAAGAGAATATTAAAGAAAATAAATATTTCTTTATCCTCTCCCTTTTTAGTTTCCTAATTCCTGTCTCTTTTCGATGGATCTTCGGATCACTTTCTTCTATTTGTTTCATTCGGCCTCTCCTGTGCTTTCGGATCTTTTAAGCAAAGTGAGACAAAACAAGTTCCATCATAACATCAGAATTTTCGTTAAAGCAGACAATTCAAGAAGAAGCAAACCAAGCGCTTATTCATCCGAATAGCCATATTAAACAAAATGAGAAGGAAACCTTAAGATCGGAAGAGTTTGGATGGAAAATTCTCTCATTAAACGAATATTTAATCTACTATACTAAAATATTTTCAGTCTAAATTCGGATTCCATTTTAATCTTTCGCCATAGCGGAAGATATGGCTGGCCGGAATGCAGGAAATCAACGAGAAGCCAAGATTGAGCAATTTAGAGAGAACAAACGGAAAACTAATAAAAGCGGATTCCGAGAATCGATATTCCAGCTTTTTGGATTCCATTTATAAGAAGCAAAACGAGGACCCATATCGATACGGGGGAAGACAGGTAGCTGGAGATTTTATTCGAGAACTATTCGATATCTTGTTCGCAGGATTCTTCTCGGATCTGAGTTTCAAGGACAGGACTCAGGTGGAAGATAGCATCTCTAGGTTTCTATTGGATGCGAAGAAAAAGCTGCAGCCTTATTTGATAAGCGCATCGGCCCCTTCTTCTCTGAATATTAACGATATACTTTCTCAATTTCAAAGCGAACTTCCTTCTCTTTACGATTCCGTATGGATGGATGCGATCGCGGCATTCGAAGGAGATCCTGCTGCAGAAAGCGTCAAGGAAGTCATCCTCGCCTATCCTGGCTTCTACGCGATAGCAGTGCATAGGGTTGCCCATGTATTACATAAATTGCAAGTTCCTATTTTTCCAAGAATGTTAAGCGAATTTGCACACGAGAAAACAGGTATAGATATTCATCCAGGAGCTCAGATCGGCAGATCCTTTTTTATGGATCATGGCACTGGGATAGTCATCGGCGGGACTACCGTAATTGCAGATAATGTTAAGATCTACCAAGGAGTTACTCTAGGAGCATTATCCGTGGACAAGAGTCTCGCGAGTGTCAAAAGACATCCTACGATAGAAGAAAATGTAGTGATCTACTCCGGAGCAACCATCCTAGGAGGAGATACTGTGATCGGAAGAAATAGCGTGATCGGAGGAAATACTTGGCTCACTCATAGTATTCCGCCCTTTTCTGTTGTGTACCAAAAGAACGAGGTTCGAGTCCGAAATTCCAAAGAGCTCGACGATGTGATCGACTTTTCCATCTAGAAAGAAAACCGATCGGATCTATTATTCAGTTTTTCATAATATTCTTACTAATAGATCCGATCTATGCTTCAAAGCCCTGGTCCGGCTTTATACAATCTAGTTTTTTATAAAGGACCGGAAGTCCTTCCTCCAATCAAATCGAACAAGGCGTTAATGAGTGCATCTATATCCTCGCAAGTATTATAGATAGCAAGAGAAGGTCTGACAGTACTTTCCAGGCCGAATCGTCTTAGAATCGGTTGTGCGCAATGATGCCCTGACCGAACCGCAATCCCTTCCTGGGCAAGATAACGTCCCACATCTTCCGTTTTGAATCCATCCAAAACAAAGGACAATACTCCTGCTTTATCTTTGGCGGTTCCGATCAGCTTGAGTCCGGGAATTCTGAGTAACTGCGTTGTTCCATATTCCAAGAGGGAATGTTCATATTCTGCTACTCGATCCATACCAATCCGATTTAGATAATCGATCGCCGCTCCTAGACCTACTGCATCGGCGATATTTCCTGTTCCTGCTTCGAAACGAAAGGGAGCCGCCTGATATACTGTCTTTTCGAAGGTAACATCTTGGATCATATTCCCTCCTCCTTGCCAAGGAGGCATTGTGTCCAAGACTTCTTTCTTACCGTACAAGACACCGATTCCTGTTGGAGCGAATACCTTATGCCCGGAGAATACATAGAAATCGCAATCGATCGCCTGGACGTCCACTCTCATGTGTGAAACAGCCTGAGCTCCGTCCACAAGTACCTTAGCTCCTATAGAATGCGCCTGGTTTGTCATTGCCTCAACAGGAGTCACTGTGCCGAGCGCATTCGAGACTTGAGTGAATGCGACTAACTTAGTACGAGGAGTCAAAAGCCTTTGGTATTCGGAGAGAATGATCTGTCCTGTTTCATCCACAGGGATTACCTTGAGCTTGGCTCCTTTCTCCGCACAAAGTATCTGCCAAGGAACGATATTCGCGTGGTGCTCCAGCCAAGAGATCAGGATCTCATCATCCTTTCCTATATTCTTCTTTCCCCAGGTTTGAGCCACCAGATTGATCGCTTCTGTCGCTCCTCGCACGAGAACGATCTCTTCAGAAGAAGATGAATTCAAGAATTGCTTCACCTTCTCCCGAGCAGATTCGTATGCGTCAGTCGCTCTTGCTGCCAAAGTATGAGCTCCTCTATGTATATTCGAGTTCTCATGTTTGTAGAAGTAAGAGAGGCGATCTATAACAGATTGAGGCTTGTGGGTGGTCGCAGCATTATCCAACCAAACTAAATTCCTTCCGTTTACCTTCTCTTGTAAGATCGGAAAATCGTTACGTACATAAGAAAGATCGAAATTTCCAGAGGACAATTCCACAGAAGGAACAAGGCTTGGATGAAAACTGAATGGATCCGTAATTTGTATCGCCGAGGAAGGATTTACAAATGCCCTAGTCTCTTCCAAAAAAGAAAATGAAGGACCTGACTTCACAAAGCGATTCGGGTCTTCTGGACTCAATCCTTCCGGAAAAGAAGGAGCATTAGATAAGACTAATTCTTCTGTCCCGGCAGATCTATCATAAGACCCCAAGAATTCCTTAGCGAGTGCAGCGATCAAATTCGGATCGATTGGAATATCTACTCCTGCGTTTCGAAAATTCCAATCATTTGGATCCGAAGAAAATGGATCACTTGTAGTCATAGTAGTTTCCTACGTCTACATTCTCCAAGACAGCGATCGCATCGTTTGTAAGAACTGCAGCAGAGCAATAGAGAGAGATCAAATAGGATCCGATTGCAGATCGATTGATCCCCATAAAACGTACGGATAATCCCGGAGTCTGCTCTCCTGGTAAGCCAGGTTGGTACAGACCGATCACTCCTTGCTTCTTCTCACCTACTCTTAAGAGTAGAATGTTTGTTGTACCACCAGGAGCCTTCGGAGAAGATTCTCCTCCCACTAAAAGCTTGTTCGTAGGAATGATGGGCAGTCCTCTCCAAGTTAGGAATTGAGAGCCGAAAAGAGAAACTGTAGCCGGAGGAACTCCTCTACGAGTACATTCCCTTCCGAAGGCAGCTACTGCAAGAGGATGTGCTAAGAAGAAGGAAGGCTCCTTCCAAACTTTAGAAATAAGCTCGTCCAGATCGTCAGGCGTAGGCGCTCCCTTTCTAGTCTGTATCCTTTGTCCTTTAGGAACATTCTTCAGTAGGCCATAGTCATCGTTATTAATGAGTTCGTTTTCTTGCCTTTCTTTCACACTCTCGATCGTAAGACGCAATTGCTCTTTGATCTGGTCATGAGGACTGCTAAAGAGATCTGACACTCTTGTATGAACATCTAATACTGTAGATATAGCGCTTAACGTGTATTCTCTTGGCTTTTCTTCGTAATCCACGAATGTTTCCGGAAGTGGCTGCTCGTCCTTCTGTCCGCAAAGAACATCTACGGAAGTATTGTCCTTGACCCTATTCACTCTGAGCGTTCCCGACTCTAAGGGCTTCCAATCTAATAAACGGACAAGCCAACGAGGTGTGATTAGATCATATTGAGGAGGTGTTTTTGTAGTATTCGCAAGTACGCGGGCGGATCTATCTCCGAGAGAATGTTGTGTTTGGCTTTCATCAGCCATAAGCGGGTCTCCTTAAAGTTTTTCTCTTCTTATTTAAATCGAATATTCTGATCAGACCGAGCGAGAGACCCTCTATTTCTATCCTTTCAGGCTCGTTCAATATATTGTTTTTGTTTTAAGTATATTAAATATTCAGAATACTATATAAATTTAAATAAGTGTTTGGATTTTTCTTTCAGGCTTGTATCCGATCACAAGCGAATAAAATAAATTCTTTTTTTATTCGCAAAGCAGTCCCAAAAATTGCGTATCCAATAAATAAAACGAAATGGGAACCTTTCTTTTAAGATAACGATCCATGGAAATAAATTTCTCACTTAAGATCCTTCGGTCAAAACAGGCAAAATCATCGATCTTGGCTTTTATGGATGGAACAAACGATCCAGGATAAACCAAACTTTCGTTAGTAAAGCTGCGAATTGCTCCAATATAATCGTCTTTTTTTTCGCGAAAATCGAGGCAAACCGGATGGACAACCCAGTCTAAAGCCAATATCGTCCTTACAATATTTCCCATGCAAAGAGCCATCCAATCCAGAGAGGGAGTCGGGTTAACCGCCACAGTCATTCAGAAGAAAGAATTGTATCTGGCGAGAATCGTCACTGATCTTCCTACATTGGTCTTCGTTCGAAAAGGGACCAAGACCCTAAGAAGAGAGGGAATAGAATTTGTGATCCGAGAAGGAGAAGTAGGAGCGATCGCGGGAGGCCAGGCCTTCGACGTGGTCAACCGACCTTCCGGAGATGAGTTCCAATCGGCCTGGATTGCATTTCATCCGAATGTAATCCAAAACTATAAACCGATCCGAGACGATCTCTCCACGATAGAATCCGCTTTCGTATTTTCTCCCTTAGGCGAAGGATTTAGCGAGGCATTTAAATTAGCCACAGAATCGATTACCACTCATAGAAATATCTCCGAACAAATTGCAGTTCATAGAGTGACGGAGATCCTACTTTGGATGGGTGAATTTGGAAAGAAATTCAAAGTCCCTTCCTCCGAAACGGTTTCTCAAAAGGTGCGTAATCTTTTAAGCTCTACTCCCGCCAAAGACTGGCAGGCCTTGGAGATTGCTGACTTGTTGCAAATAAGCGAAGCGACTCTGAGAAGGAGACTTGCAGGAGAGAATCTTTCCTTCTCTGAGATCTTAATCGATGTTAGAATGTCATTTGCTCTAGCCTTGTTACAAGCAACGGATCGATCCATCGGAGAAATCGCAAAGGAAGCGGGTTACGACTCCGCGTCCAGATTTGCGGTCCGATTCCGAGACAGATTCGGATATTCCCCCACTGTACTCAGAAAGGAAACCAACCTTGATCGGAACGGCACAATCCTTGATCGAGTCCGGACATAAGCCCAGTTTTTTTCCAAATTTGGAATGCATCGCCTAAATTCTTATGTATTCTTTCCTCCGAAAGAACTCGGAGGTTTTATGAAGAGATTTCAATCTTTCCGGAATGGTCTGGTATTAGCCGTTCTATTGTTAGCCGGCTCGGCGTTTGCAGCGGATCTAAAAGTGACAAGTTCCTCTGTTAAAGAAGGCGCTATGATCGGGAACGCCCAAGTGTTTTCTAGTTTCGGCTGCACTGGAGAGAATTTTTCTCCTGACTTGCAATGGACTGGAGCCCCTAAGGATACTAAATTCTTCGCAGTGACTATGTATGATCCGGATGCTCCTACCGGCAGCGGCTGGTGGCATTGGACCATCTTCAATATCCCTGCGGATGCAACCGGACTTGCTGCTAAGGCAGGTAATGAAAAAGGACCTCTTCCTGCTGGAGCTATCCAAGGAAGAACCGATTTCGGCAAACCTGGTTATGGCGGACCTTGCCCTCCTAAAGGAGACAAGCCTCATCGCTATATCTTCAAAGTGATCGCTCTGAAAGACAAGATCCCATTGGATGCAGAGGCTTCCGGTGCGATGGTTGGATTCTATGCTAACTCTTTGAAATTGGCAGAAGGAAAACTCACCGCTAAATTCGGAAGATAATTTCGCGCTCACTTGGAACAAGGGGAGAAGGAACTCCTTCCTCTTTGTTCCAAACCTATTTCCCCACCACTTATAAATTCCTGAAACTTCCTTCTGTTCCTTCCCCAAAAGCAAGATAGGAAGGATTGACAAAATAGTACGATTCGATACTGCAGAAGTAGATCTCTTAGATCTTTATCTCCAAGAGGAGGACAAATGCAAGCATCATCACCAATTGAAAAAGTCTGGCCTGCAGCCGAAATAGTGGCGGATCTGAAAGAAGTCCGTAGCAAAGCTCCCCTTACCCATGTTCTTACCAATATAGTGGTTACAAATTGGACTGCGAATGTTCTTCTCGCAGCAGGAGCCTCTCCCGCTATGGTCATCGCAGAAGAAGAAGTTTCCGATTTCGCTTCGATCGCAGGAGGCGTCTTAATTAATGTCGGGACGATCACGAGTTTCGATGCAAAGGCGATCCGGGCGGCAGCGATCGCCGCGCAAAAAGCAGGAACTCCTTGGGTCCTAGATCCTGTAGCAGCGGGAGCCCTTAGATACAGGACGGAGATTGCTACAGACCTACTAAATTATAAGCCCACAGTGATCCGAGGAAATGCCTCCGAGATTCTAGCGTTAGCCGGTGCTTCCGGTGGAGGAAAGGGAGTAGATTCTACTGCTCAATCCAGCGAGGCAGTGGAGATTGCGAAGGAACTTTCTAAGCGGACTGGAGCGGTCATCGCAGTCAGTGGAGAGATCGATTATATTACGGATGGAAAAGAGACTATAGCCGTCCCCGGAGGACATGTACTTATGACCAAGGTAACCGGAGTCGGCTGCTCCTTAGGTGCACTCATCGCCTCCTTCTTGGCAATTCAAAAGAATTCGTTGCAAGCAGCAGTTTCTGCTTCTGCAGTGTTTGGATATGTGGGGGCAAAGGCGGCCCAAAAGGCACAAGGAACAGGAAGCTTTGCAGTCTCCTTCTTAGATGAATTGAGTAATCTTTCTGTTTAATGAGCTTCCTTAAAATAAAAAACCCGAAGGTCTTTCGATCCCTCGGGTTCTACCAAGCAAGAATGCTTAATGTCAGGCTTGGTTTAAAAGCATGAGTGCGGATTCTTTATCACAATCGTAAGCTTCTATATCCAGAACAAAATCATCTCCGGAAGTGAGGTTTGTCAATAACTCAGTTCCACTACTTCTTAAATCTCCAGTGATTATATGATCTAATTGCATGTACTCTACATTGCCGATCCCGAAAGTATATCCCGAATCTGTGAGTATGATCATTCTGCTAAAGCGCTCGTTGATTCCAGCGACCGTCCCTTTCATTATTCCTCCCTAATGAAAACAAACAAGTGAATTAGCTTAATAGACGTATGATGCGAATAAATCTTAGTATGGTTCTAAATAAATTCCTAAAAAATGGTAAAAAAATCCAAGAGGAATTGTTACGTTATCCAATCCCTAAGGTAATAGACCGATATCGCTGGCCTTTCTTACAAGCTCTGCACGATTATGCACATTCAGCTTCTTGTAGATGTTCTTAACATGATGTTGGACGGTATACTTACTCACTCCTAAGAATTCTGCGACTCTCCCGATCGTCTTCCCTTTGACCATTTCGTCCAGGATCTGCTTTTCCTTAGGGGTAAGTTTAAACTCTCCTGAGATATCCTTTTGCTTAAAACTATTCAAGACTCGGAAGGCTATCGTCGGAGTGATGATCGCTCCTCCCTTAAGTACGGTATCTATCACATCTGCAATATCCTTCAGTTCCGACTTGAGTATATAACCGATGGCACCGTTCCGAAGAGACTCGTAGATCAGTTCGTCCGAATTCATATTGGAAAGCATGATCTTACTGATCTCCGGATCCTTGGCAGAGATCTTTCCCGCAAGCTCCACACCGTTCATATTAGAAAGCATAATGTCCAAGAACAATATATCCAGGGTCCTTCCCTTTTCATCCGAGAGATAGGATTCTGCAGAATCCCAATAAAACACCCCACCTATTTCAGGAATAGACTCTAGGGCTTTTAGTATTTGCTGTCTGAAATTCTCATCGTTCTCAACGATACCTACTTTCACGTCGGATGTTTTCATTTATTGCCACCTATTTATATATTATAATATTACAGAAAACTTATTCAATGGTATTTTAATTCGAATCTCGTATAAATTCTCTACCAGAGACATTTCAGAGATTCCGCCAAGTCCGGAGATTCTATAAATGAGATTTTCTGTACCTCTGCCAGTCTTATGCTTTTGCAGATGGTATACAGATTCAGATCGCATATACACTGCAATTTCTTGGTTCTCTATATAGAAATTCCACTTAGAAACCCCTTGCCCATATTTCAGATCGTTATTCGTGATCTCATTTACGATGCTATAAAGTTCTACTATGCTTGTCTCGTTTCTCTGGGTCTCAAAGAATTGAAGCAGTTCATCCTGGCACTGAAACTCCATTTCTCTTTCTACATCGGAGTATCGTCTCAACAATACAAGATTGATCCCTGTGATGAAATTCTCCGACAATAATCCAAGATCCTCGATCTTGAGCATTTGTTCTCTCAATATATGAATGGATTGGTTCACTGCCTCATTGATCTTCTTGAATATAGGTTCATCCCTATTTCCATTTGCGAGTAGTTCTTCGGATAAGAATTTCAGATCGGTGAGTTTTCCACCGAGGTGATCGTGTAGATCAATATTAATCCTTTGCCTCACATTATTCACTGCGATCCTCTTCTCACTTTCTTGAGCAAGCTGGTTCTTATGCCCTCTGGAAAGATCCAAAAGATTATTGATACGAAGTATCAGTTCTTCGAAATCGAAAGGCTTGAGTAGATAATCGTTTGCTCCGTGATTCAATGCAGCCATCAAATCCTTGTCTTGGTTCTTTGCAGTCAGCATTAAAATAGGGAGTTCCAAGGTAGAAAATGATTTTCGGATCTCTCTCGCAGTCTCCAGTCCGGAGAATTTTGGCATCATTACATCCAGGATGATCGCGTCAAAGGCATGGTCTTCTTTTAGAATTTCCAATGCCTCCAAACCGCTCTTTGCCGAAACGGAGATCATATTCTTTAGAGAAAGATAATTTTGGATCACCTGCAGATTCACAGGTTCATCATCTACCACCAAGATACGAGGGGCATTCTCCGAAAGAACTTCTTCTTCTTTAGGGATTAGATCCAATGGAAGATGGATATTCCTATCTCTCGGATCCTTAAGCCCTTCATTATTTTGAGAAAGGATCCTGCCCGAGACAAGAGGAATCGTAAAATAGAATCGTGAACCTCGATAGAGTTCCGACTCCACTCCTATATCTCCACCATGCAAGGTAACAAGCGCACGACTGATAGCTAGTCCAAGCCCGGCGCCAGCTGCATTCTTAGAGTCTCCTCTCTCAACCTGTTCAAAGAATTCGAATATCTTCTGCTGTTCATTTTTTTGGATCCCGATACCAGTATCTCTTACACTGATTTCTGCGATTCCCAAGGATTTAATCTTTGCACTGACTGAGATTTCACCCTTCTCCGTAAATTTGATCGCATTGCCCACTAAATTCTGGAGGATCTGTTGCAAACGATTTTCATCCGCGAGTAACTCAGGAAACTCAGGCACGATCTCATTTCTAAGCTTGATCTTAGTTTCATCCACTGCGACACGGTTCAATTCTAGAGTAAAGTTCACTGCCTGGTATAAATCGACAGAACGTAAATGAAGAGTTAGATCCTTATGCTTGAGCTTGGAGAAGTCTATAATATCATTCACAAGACTGGACAATCTTCTTCCGCTTGTGATGATCATTCCGAGTTGTCTCTCTACCGATTCTGCGAGTGGTCCTACAACTCCTCTCTTCAAAGAATCCGCAATCCCTATAATGCCTTGTAGTGGAGTTCTCAACTCGTGAGAAGTATTAGCCAAGAATTCATCCTTTAACTTATCTAAAGAGATCAATCTCTGGTTGGATTCCTGCAAGTCGTGTGCGAGTCTTTCCGACAATGCATACGCACTCGAAAATCTTTGGGACACCATAAATGCCTGCGCCACAAAGAAGGAAGCGATCGCGTAAGAAGAGAAATACGCGGTATTGATAATCATATTCGCATAAAGAGTATCGTTAATCGTAACTGCAAATAGGAATAGAAAGATAAAAAGTCCTATCCTAGCACCGAGTCTTCCATGTCGGATTGCCTGAACGAGAACATAGGTCACATAGAAGCAAGAAGCTACTACAAAAATTGCGAACACTGGAATGGTTTTGGAGAAGACCACAAGAGGAGTGAATAAGACCACGAGAGAAATACAGGAAAATCCAACGGATGCTGAGATTAGCACCCTTCGATTGAATTCTCCCGGATATAAGGTTCTCAAAAATAAAGGAAAGAAGATCCCAAGAAGATAAACTGCAAGAAGCTCTATCCTATATCCCCATTCAAAATCGAACTTGGGAAAGATGGAATAGAGCACTCTTTCTCCAGTAAGTCCAATCCGAACCGTAGAGCAGATCGTGAGAATTCCGAAATATAAAGTAGAAGATTCTCTTCTCAAAAAAGCGAATAGACTCAAGTGATACAGGCCAAGGACGAAGAGCCCTCCAGCCATAAACACGTCCAATTGGATATTCCCTCTTCGAATGGCTACAAGAGAATCATGTTTTCCTAATAGAATATTTGCCCAAGGGCCACCCTTCCAATGAGCGTAATTCGTAACCTCGATTGCAATCTCATTCTCTTGGTTTAATGTAAACGGCTCGCTGACTCCGGGTCTATAAAGAGGAGCATAGGTATCAGCGCTCCTTCCCACCTGTCCGCTGGAGATTACCTTCTTTCCATTCACATAGAGAGAATAAGCGGTTGAGGCCTCGAGCATTTTGATTGCCATATCCTCTTCTGGCTTTGCGAGCTTAAGATTTAAGCGATAGGTAGCGTATCCAAAACCAGGATAGCCTTTTTCTCCTAACTTATAATGATTCCATGCATCTGGAACATTTTCATAGCTAGGATCCTCGAATGAAGTTTTAGGTTGTTTGAAATTTCGAGTGGGTTCTTTTATCGCTTCTTCATAGAGTCTTGACCAGTAAAAAGCCCAGTCTCCCTCCAGGATCAACGGCGCTCTCTCCTGAAAGTCCCAGCCGGAGCGTAGATCCAAGACTCCTTCTTTTGCCTTCGGCTTCTCTCCCCTGTCCAGAAGATCTCTACATCCGGACGAGAAAATCAGAGCAACCATTGCGATGCTCCAAAACGTTTTCCTGGAGAACGATAAACGCATCTTCCAGCATTGTTTATAACATTCCGAAATTATAAACCTTTTTACTTTCTTCCGAATTGAATTCCGAGAGAATCCTGAAAATCATTTTGATTCCATTTCATAAAAAGGCTACTCATTCGAGGGAGGATTTCTAAAAATTGTCCCCGTCGCAAAAGAACGACAAATATCAAGAGCACCATAAACAATCTCTCTTGATCCAAAGACCGGACCTTGTTTAGATTTCGAATACTAAAGGATATACTATGGCTAATTTCGTTTCCCCAGAAGAAGCAATTTCTGAGATAAAGAATGGAGATAGAGTTTTTATTCATAGTGTGTTCGCTGCTCCTTCCGTTCTGATCCAAAGTCTTACCTCTCGGTCCAAGGATCTTAAGGATATCGAGATCGTTCATATTCATACAGAAGGAGAAGCTCCTTATTCCAGCCAAGGAAACGAGTCCGCATTCAGGACCAATGCATTATTCGTAGCAAGTAATATGAGACAAGCTGTCGCAGAAGGAAGAGCGGATTACCTTCCTATCTTCTTAAGTGAAGCCCCTTCTCTATTTAGAAAGAAAATCCTTCCGATCGATATTGCACTTATTTCCGTTTCGCCTCCTGACAAGCACGGATTCTGTTCCTTGGGAGTCTCTATAGATATAAGCAAGGCCGCTGTAGATTCAGCTACACTTGTGATTGCGCAAGTGAATCGGAATATGCCTAGGACTCATGGAGACGGACTCATTCACATAAGTAAGATCCATAAATTGGTAGAAGGTCATATTCCTCTTTTAGAAGCAAAGCACTCCGAACCGGACCCGATCGAGCAGAAGATCGGAGAACATATTGCAAGCCTCGTAGAAGATGGAGCCACATTGCAAATGGGAATCGGAAGCATTCCGGATGCAGTTCTTTCTTGCCTTACCAACCATAAGGACCTCGGAATTCATACAGAAATGTTTTCCGATGGAGTCATTCCTCTCGTAGAGAAAGGGATCGTCACAGGCTCTCAAAAGAAAATCCACAGAGGAAAGATTGCTACTGGATTCGTGATGGGAACTCGTAAGCTCTACGATTTCGTAGATGATAATCCTGAAGTAGTATTCTTAGATATGGGTTATATCAATGATACGGATAATATCCGCAAGAATCCTAAGGTAACTGCGATCAACTCCGCAGTAGAAGTCGATCTGACAGGACAAGTATGTGCAGATTCCATTGGAACCTATCAGTATTCAGGTGTGGGTGGACAGATGGATTTTATCCGAGGAGCTTCTCTTTCCGAGGGAGGAAAACCGATCATCGCTCTTCCTGCAGCAACTTCCAAGGGATTGAGTAGGATCGTTCCTATATTAAAACCGGGAGCAAGCGTGACTACCACGAGGGCGCATGTCCATTACGTTATCACTGAATATGGAGTAGCTAATCTCTACGGAAAGAACCTTAGACAGAGAGCAAGATTGCTGATCGACATCGCTCATCCAGATCACAGAGAGGAATTAGAAAAACAAGCCCACGAAAGATTCAAGGGCCCTCACTTATAATCGATAAAAATCTGAATTCAGAGAAATAAACAGAACGATCGACTCGCAAAGAATCGACTCCTCTTGAATCAATAGTAAATTACATTTTTAGAATATTGAAAATATATTAATTAATACCTAGTCTCAAAATACCCATTGACATATATCAACCCTCTCAGTGGGGATTTCCGGACCGGATTTCTTGCTTTTTAGGAATCTAATCTCATAGTGGAAGATATTCTTCACGGAAAAACCGGAGAGATACGTAATGAGTTCTTTTGAACAAAAATACAACGACGGAATCGTTAAAGGATTCCTAATTTCGGCGTTGGTCTGGGGAATCGCCTCCATGCTCGTCGGGGTTTGGATCGCCTTCCAAATGGTGTACCCCGAGCTAAACATCGGGCCTTATTTCACATTCGGAAGACTACGTCCACTTCACACGAATGCTGCGATTTTCGGATTCGCTCTCAGCATCATTTTCGCAACAGGTTATCATACTGTGCAAAGGCTTTGCAGGGTGCGCATTTGGAGCGATAAGCTAGCAAATCTACATTTGGCCTTATACAATCTAAGCATTATCCTCGCTGCGATCACGCTTCCTTTGGGATTAAGCCAATCCAAGGAATACGCCGAGCTGGAATGGCCTTTAGATCTGCTTATTGTGATCTGGTTTGTTATCTTTATAGTAAACTATTTCGGGACCATCTTCACTAGAGAAGAAAAGCAATTGTATGTTGCGATCTGGTTCTATATCGCATCCTGGGTCACCATCCCGATCCTTTTCATAGTCAACAACCTCTCCATTCCAGTAAGTTGGATCAAATCCTATTCGGTGTATGCAGGTGTGTATGATGCAAACATCCAATGGTGGTATGGGCATAACGCAGTGGCCTTCGTGCTTACTACTCCATTCTTAGGATTGATGTATTATTATCTTCCTAAGCATATCAAGCAACCCATCTATAGCCACAGGTTATCCATCATTCACTTCTGGAGTTTGATCTTCATCTATATATGGGCAGGTCCTCACCACCTTCTTTATTCTCCTCTGCCTGATTGGTTGCAAACCACAGGAATGGTATTCAGTATCATGTTATGGATGCCTTCTTGGGGAGGAATGCTGAATGGATTCCTTACTCTTACGCAAGCCAAGGAAAAGATCAAAACAGATGCTACCTTGAAAATGATATTAGTAGGAATCACTTTCTACGGTATGTCCACATTCGAAGGTCCCCTTCTCTCTATTCGTTCCGTAAGTGGTTTAGGTCACAACACAGACTGGATCATCGGTCACGTTCACGGAGGAACCTTAGGTTGGGTAGGAATGATGTCCTTTGCAGCGATCTACTATCTCGTGCCTAGGATCTGGAACACCAATCTATATTCGGAAAAACTTGCAAACTTCCACTTCTGGGTCGCGACCTTAGGAATTCTTCTCTATATCGTTTCCATGTGGGTATCCGGAATTACGGAAGGTTCTATGTGGAGAGCGATCGATTCAACAGGAGCACTAAAGTATCCGAACTGGGTGCAGATCACTGAGACATTGAAGCCTTATAGATTATTCCGAGGAATCGGAGGAGGACTCTACTTCATAGGTCTCTTAACAATGATATATAACGTGATCCGGACAATTCGTACATCTGGAAACGGATTCAAAGAGATCGACTTACGAGTAGGACTCAAGGAGGCAAAAGCCTAATGAATTGGTTTGATAAATTATTAGATTGGTTCTCCGGTTTTACAGAGCAATGGGAGAAACACGGGGTCAAATTTACCGCTTACACAACTGTTGCCGTGCTGATCGGAGGGATCTTCGAGCTCATCCCTCCCTTCTTCCTAACAAAGACTGCCGAACCTATTGCGGGGACAAGACCGTATAACGCTTTAGAACTCGCAGGTAGAGACATCTACCAAAGAGAAGGTTGCAATAACTGTCATACTCAGATGGTACGACCTTTTAAATGGGAAGTAGATCGTTTCGATCCGCAGCATTCCTACGGAAAAGACGGATATTCCAAAGCAGGTGAATTCGTTTACGACCATCCTTTCTTATGGGGTTCCAAGAGAACGGGTCCGGATCTGGCTCACGAGTCTCAGATCCAACCTTCCGCAGAATGGCATAGGACTCACTTGATCAATCCAAGAGATACAGCAAAGGGATCCATCATGCCTTCTTATCCTTGGCTCTTCGAAGAATCTTCGAGCCTGGATGCGAAAGAGATCGCAGCCCACATGAAGGGATTGAGAAAGATCGGTGTTCCTTATACGGATGAGGATATCGCCTCCGTCGCCTCTTTGACAACCGGCAAAACGGAAGGAGACGCATTGATCGCTTATCTTCTCAAACTGGGCAAGGATACGGCGGAACTCTCCAAGAATCTGCAGTGAGGAATTAAATTGGACTTAGATACTTTACAAATCTATAAAGCGCTCAGACTTCCCCTTCTCGGATTCTCGATTATATACATTATCTTCTACGTATATAAGAATTCGAGAAAGGAAAGATTAGAAGAACCTAAATACAAAATGCTGGAGGAGGATTGAATCCATGAGCGATCCGAACAAAGAATTCGACGGAATTAGACAGGATGATAATCCCCTTCCCACTTGGTGGAAATGGGTCTTCTTTGGAAGTGTAGTATTTGCAATCTTCTACGCGATCTACTTCCATAAATACTCTGATTGGGGAACTACCGAATATTATTCCGCTCAAGTAAAAGACTACGAGAAGGAATTCCCTAATAAGAATTTGAAAGTGGAAACCGTGGACGGGGTAAATCCTTTTAGGAATAACTCCGAAGCGATTACCGCAGGCCAAACTACATTCCAAACATACTGCGTTGCTTGCCACGGTCCCACGGGAGAAGGCTTAGTAGGTCCTAACTTAATGGATAAGCAATGGCTCCATGGAAATACAGACAAACAAATTTACGAAACCGTAATGAAGGGCGTCCCTGTAGAAAAAACCAAACTGGGCAGAGGACCAATGCCACCTCATGAAAACTCTCTCGGTTCGGAGAAGATCTACCAAGTGATGGCATGGTTGGCCGCTCGTAATCCGGATCTGAAGGCTTCTAACTAAAAGGATCTTTAGGAAGAATATATGATTATTTCCCGCCCAATGTCCGGAAAGATCAGAACTGCCCGCAATTATGTGCAGACTGTACTGATCCTATTATTCTTCGTCACTCCTTGGTTGCGTTGGAATGGAATGCAACTGATCCGTTTGGATATTCCGGAGAGAAAGTTCTTTCTCTTCGGAAATATCTTCGCTCCTCAAGAAGGATACTTCCTTCACTTCTTTCTGATCGGCGCAGGCCTATGCCTCTTCTTGTTCACTTCTTTAATAGGAAGAGTCTGGTGCGGATGGGCCTGCCCTCAGACGATCTATTCGGATGTATTCGATTATATCGGAGGATTGATCCAAGGTTCTAAATACGGCAAGAAAGATTCTCCATTGATAGGAAGAGCAGTTACTCATACAGTTTGGTTCTTAGTGAGCGCGCTCGCTTCTGCCGCATGGATCGCGTATTTTGCGGACCCTTATCTAATGCTTTCGTATTTCCAAAAATTTGAAATTAGAGAAGAGCTCCCTACTTGGACCTATTTCTTTGGATTCTTTACTCTCGCTATGTATGCGGATATCGCGTTTGTTAGAGAGCAATTTTGCAAGTATGCTTGTCCTTATGCTCGCTTTCAAACAGTGATGATGGATACGAATTCAATCAATATCACCTATGATTTCAATCGAGGCGAACCCAGAAGAAAAGGAACCACAAAGATCGGCGACTGCACTGCTTGCAATATGTGCTTAGTAGTATGTCCTACTGGGATCGACATAAGAGAAGGCACAAATGTTTGGTGTATTGCCTGCGGCAAATGTTCCGACGCTTGCACGAAGCAGATGCAAAAAGAAGGCAAGAAAACGCTGATCGGATATTGGTCAGAGAATCAGATCAAGGAAAAGACAAACTCCATAAAATGGATCCGCCCGAGAACAGTAGTGTATGCGGGAGGGCTCCTATTAGTGCTGACCGTTTTAAGTCTTCTTCTTTGGGAAAGAGTGCCACTCTATCTCTCCGTTCTTGCGGATAGAAATATTCAGCCTGTAGATGTGGGAGACGGTAAGGTCCGAAATTTCTATGAAGCACAGATGCAAAATCTCACTCTTGAAAACAGAAGTCTACGATTCGAGATACAAAGAACTGACCTCGAAGGAGTAAGAAGACTCTGGATCGGTGGAACAGAAGAAGCAGTAGTGGAACTTCCGGCAAATTCTGACAGAAGATACAGACTCTTTATAGAATTGGAACCCACGCCCCAGGATGCTTCCCAGAAAAGCCACGAGATCACTTTAAAAGTTTATGATATTCATGATCCTAAATTTCAAAAGACGAATGTAGTTCCCTTCCTTTTACCTATCTCCATTGCGAAAAAGAAAAATCAATCCGTTGCGAGGAATATATGGACAAGAGTCTCAAACGAGCCTTTCTTCTTATAAAGCTGACCTTCTTAAGTCTATTCGTGGCCACCTTCTTTACCGTAAAGATTGCTTTGGCAGGACATACTCCTCCAGTAGACTCAGATTATTATGAAAAAGGATTACGCTACGACCAAACCGTCGCATCCCAAAAAGAATTACTTGCGAGCGGATATCATTTCGAGTCCAATCTCCTCTCCGATCCAAACTCTTTGAAAGTAGGAAAACAGAATATTCTTATATTCTTAAAGAAGGGAGAAGAGCCGATCCGCGGAGCCGATTTGGAATTCAGATTGGAGAGAAGTGCTACAGATTCCTTCAATAAAATACTTCATCTTAAGGAAGTCTCTGCAGGAAAATACTCGGGAGAATTAGACATCCCTTTTGCTGAATCCTGGAGAATACAGATCAGCGCAAAAACAGAAAGTGGAACCCTTCAAAAAACGACTCAGATCAAGGTATTGCATTGAGATCAGTGCTCGTAAAGACTCTTTGCTTTCACTGCAATTCTCCGATTGAAGGGGGTCCGATCTTTCGAACTATAAAAGGAGAAGAGAGAGAATATTGCTGCAATGGCTGTGCAGAGCTATCTTCGATGTTACTGGAGAATGGACTGGATCGTTTCTACGAGATTAGAGGCGGACAGACAATGGAGCCTATCCAAGCAGAAAATCTAAATAACGAATCCGTCTTGGAGTATGATAACGAGTCCGTTTACTCCGAATACTTGGAGAAAACGAAAGAAGGATACAGCGGACTTATCACAGTTTCCGGGATCCATTGTTCCGCATGCGTTTGGTTAATAGAAACAGTCCTTCCTAAAACAAAAGGAATCCAAGATGCAAGGGTGAATTTCGGGACGGGAAGATTGAAAGTAGAATTCGATCCTTCTAAAGTAAGCCTGGGCTCTATTCTAAACTTAGTTAGAAAATTAGGATATTCTCCTAGTCTCTATTCCCCCTTAAAAGCAGAATCCAAAGTAGAGAAACCGTTCCGAGATCTCGGGATCAGAATGGCAGTAGCTGGATTCTGCTGGGGAAACATTATGCTCTTCTCCGCCAGTTTATATGCAGGCTACTTCCAAGGAATGGACGTAAATATGAAAAATCTATTTCATTACGTTTCCTGGATGCTCGCCACTCCCGTATATTTATATTCCGGATATCCATTCTGGAAAGGAGCCTTCGAAGCCTGGAAGCACAAACTTCTTTCTATGGATGTGCTCCTATTCATAGGAGTCAGCTTAGCATATTTCTATAGCATCTATGTTACCATCTCCGAGAGAGGAGAAGTCTATTTCGACTCCGTATGCACCATCTACTTTTTCATTCTTCTAGGAAAATACTTAGAAGCGATGATACGCTACAAGGCAGGTACTAAGATCGGAGAATTACTCTCCCTTCTCCCAGAAGAATACGAAGTGCAGAGAGAAGGAGTCTGGTCAAAATTTCCGGCCGGCAAAATCAGAAAGGGAGATCTAGTCAGACTCGTCCATGGAAGCAAGGCTCCAGTGGATGGACTCTTGAAAACAAGAGAAGCATTCTTCGATGAAGCGGTATTAACAGGAGAAAGCGAACCAATCCGAAAATCAATGCAGGAAGAAATCAAAGCGGGTTCTCTCTGCCTTTCAAGCGATGTATTATTCCTTTCCTCAGGAACTTCCCAAGAAAGTTCGCTTGCTCAAATCGGGAAATTATTAGAGGAATCTTTATTAAAGAAACCTAAAATTCAAAGAACTACAGATAAGATGGCATCCGTATTCATCAAGATCGTACTTGCTATCGCAATTTGTACATTTTTGTATTGGTGGAAGTTCGACTCTATTGAATCTGCATTATTAAATACGATCAGTGTATTGATCGTAGCCTGCCCTTGTGCATTGGGCCTAAGCGTGCCTGCAGCACTTGTAGTAAGCCACCTACTCCAATCCAAAGAAGGAATTCTAATAAAGAATCCGGAAACGGCAGAGACACTTGCTAAAGTAGATCGGATCTTCTTTGATAAGACCGGCACCTTAACTATGGGAAAACTAGAACTCACAAGAGAACTAATCCTAGAAAAAATGGAAAGGATAAAAGAAGAAAGAGCCATCGCAGTGGATCTTGAAAAACATTCCTCTCATCCAATAGCAAAATCTTTCGTAAAAGGACTTTCATCCGACTCTGACTTGTCGATACCTTGGATCTCATTGGAAGAATTCCCAGGACAAGGAATCGAGGGAAAGAAAGAAGATGGGATATACAGGATCGGAAACAGAAGATTCGCAAGCGATTCAACTCCAGAGAACGATGGACTCATTTATCTTTCCAGAAATTTCAGACTTCTAGCTGCCTGGGAATTCAAAGATAAAGAAAGACCAGAAGCTGAGACAAGTCTGCCTCAAATCAGATCCCTAGTAAAAAATCTGGAGATCCTTTCCGGAGATATTTCCTCTAAGGTAGAAGCTCTCGCATCTAAATTAAGAATTTTTGAATATTCTTCTAATCTTTCCCCTTCTCAAAAAAGGGATAGGATATTGGAGGCCCAATCCAAAGGAGAAGTGGTTGCTATGGTGGGCGATGGGATCAACGACTCTGCATGTATCGCCCAGGCAGACATAGGAATCTCTATGGGAATGGGATCCGATCTTAGTCTAGACAGATCCGATATTATTTTAACCAAAAACCGCTTGGATTCTTTGCCTAAGTCCATATTGATCGCCAGAAAAACGAAAACGATCATCCTCCAAAATATCTACCTATCCTTAGTTTATAATTCCATTATGATCCCTCTTGCTTTTTCCGGATTCATGCTTCCGGTGATCTGCGCAGGATTCATGACCTTGAGTTCTTTTACTGTTGTTCTAAATTCGGTTTCCATGAGGAGTAGAGTTCGACTATGAATATATTATATCTTACCATCCCGATCGCACTTATCATTTCCTTCGGAGCATTTTACGTTTTCATTATAAACTACAGATCCGGTCAGTATGAGGACATAGAAGGTCCGAAGTATAGAATGCTTTTCGACGAGGAAAATCCTCGCAAATAAAAGGAGTAAATATGGAACTCTTTCTAAGCTTAGCTCTCGCCTCTTTTTTAAATGGGCTCACAGGATCGATTCATTGCGCAGCGATGTGCGGACCTCTAGCAGGAAGCCTTGGCCTAAAATTTGCAAATTCCGGAAAGAAAAAGAACCGTATATTACAACTTTCTTATAATTCGGGAAGATTCTTCTCTTATACCACCATAGGCCTCCTACTGGGTTTTCTGGGAGAAGTCACGAATCTTTCTCTATCTAAATTATTACCCATGCAAGAATTCGCCGCCTGGATCGGGGCAATTGCACTACTCTTTTTCGGAGTCGCTTACCTCCTTGGAAAAAACCCGAACGTCAGCCCTTATTTTGGAAAGGCAGTAAGCCGCTTTCTCTCTCCCTTACTTAAAAATTCGAATGCAAACGATTCGAGTGTTCGAAATATAACTTTCTTAGGATTCGGATTCGGACTATTTACGGGACTTCTTCCTTGCGGAATTTTATATCCTGTTTTTATAATATCTTATGCAAGCGGCTCCCCTTTAGTGGGAGCGATGATCATGGCGGGATTCTTCTTAGGAACCTTCCCTGCGTTATTCTTAGTGGGAATGGGATTTAGGTCTTTCGCCTCCAAGCTTCAGCCGAATCGAATGAAGATTGTGGGAGCATTTATACTTCTACTCTCTTTGTTTATGATCTTCCAAAGATTCCATCACCAACACTCAGCCGAGCACGGAGATAATCCTTCCTCGATGCACGAGCATCACCATTGATCGATTAAAGTAATTCCAATTCTGGAAATTCTATCTTTCTTGAGTTCGGGGATTCAAACCAGCGCAGGACTACATCAGTTACCTGAGACCATTTCCCTCTGTCTTCAAAATGACTGGGAGATCCTGGTATATAATGAATTCCTTTTATGGGAGATTGGATCTTGGATAAGACGGATCGGTTGGATTCAATTCCGTAAAAATCTAAGCCACCGATAATATTCAAAATAGGTACAGCAGAAAGAGAAAGCTTAGAATGAGGAAGACCATTACCGATCAAAACGATACTGTCCACATCATGAGACAAAATAAACCCTGCCCTAAACAATCTTTCTGCACTGGAAGAAAGCGCCAAATAAGCAAACTTATGATCCCTGGTATCTTCTCGATTTATTAGATACTTAGTAACTTCAACAAGACGATCGGCTAATAAAGCATCATCGGATCGGTTTGCATGAATCTCTCTCTCATTACTCGTTAATAGATCCTGCAGGAATAAGGTAGCAATTCCTGCACAGTTTAATTTAAGATTCAGCAAGCTGAACCTTTGACCGAACTTTTCATCCTTCTCATCCAAAATCAGGATTACCATCAATTTGGAATTCTTGGGCAAAACAAGATCCCCCGATAATTGGATTCGATTGATCTGAAAATGGATCGTAATCTGCAGATCATCCGTATTCATTCGCTTCTCTCTTTGAGCCGAAGAAAAATCGGAGATCAATCCAGTAATTTTCTCAATGCAAGTTCGTTCTTAATGGAAATCCGTTTTTTACCTATATCGATCCAACCTCTGCTCTTAAAATCAGTCAGAGCTCTTACGAGAGTTTCTGTTGTGACTCCAATCACGGACGCCATCACTTCTCTCGTAAAAGGAAGTTCCTCCTCTCCGTCCATTGAGTCTGCTAATTGAAGCAAGAACTCGGAGAGTTTTGCATGAACCTGACGAGTTCCTAAAGAATAGATCTTATTCTCTGCCTCTACACATTCCTTAGTTACTTCTTTAAAGACTGAATTCTGGAATTCAGGATCGGTCACGAGCAACCTTCTCAATTCCTTTTCTTCTATGAATAAAACAGTGCTATCCACAAGTGCTATTGCGTGATGTAAGTACGTGCCTCCTAAGGCCGCATCACGTATACCCACCCAAGTTCCGGGAGTATATATCTTGAATGTTTGTTGTCTTCCTCCAGAACCGGTTCGATAGGAACGGATCGAGCCCTTCTCAACAATAAAGAATCCCTTAGCGGGTTCTCCTTGAGAGAATAATTCGTTATTCTTTTGGATCCTCTTACGAGTAAAACCGATCGCGCCGCTTTGTATGCTTTCTTCCGGTTCACGAACATTCGTAAAAACGGAATTGTTAGTAGATTCTATCCTAGCTGCCTTCATAATCATCTGATTTAATTCCTATTTTTTATTCTAATTTTTTAATATAGTATTGAGATCATTCGAACTATACTTCGAATTCTATGATCTCATTCCTTTCCGGAATAGTGGCCTGCCAACCATACTGCTTTTCAATTTTCCCGGCGAGAGTACGGGAAGCGTCCCCTTCTCCATGAACGATAAAGAGATGCTCTGGAGTTTTTTTAATGGAAGAAAGCCAATGGACTAATTCCGCTTGGTCTGCGTGAGCGGACAGTCCGTCTATATTTTGCACATCGCAACGAACTTCGTAATATTTGCTTCGGATCTTGATCTCTGTCTCACCTTCGAGTAGCCTTCTGCCTCTGGTAGCCTGAGCCTGGTAACCTACGAATAGTATGAGGGAATTCGGATCTCCCAGCATATTCTCCATATACGTCAGCACTCTTCCCCCGGTAGCCATTCCGCTACCTGCTATCACAATCCTTGGTCCTTTCTTAGATGCGAGCTTCTTCGTTTCGCTCGAATCTGTGACGCAAATAATATCCTCTGCAATATGCGAGAACTCGGAATCCTTGAGCCTATGCCATTCCGATCCGTATCTATTAAATAATTCTAATACTTTTAATCCCATTGGAGAATCCATGTAGATGGGAATATTTGGAATCTCTCCCTCTTTTCTCATTTTCCATAGGAGATACATGAGAGATTGGATCCTTTCCACCGCGAAGGAAGGAATGATGATAGACCCTCCAGCATCGGCAGTTCCCTTCACAAGCTGCGCGAGATTTTTTTCAGGATTTCCTCTGTGGATCCTGTTTCCATAGGTGGATTCCATCAGAATAATATCTGCCTCTTCTGGCTTTTCAGGAGCAAAGAGTAGAGGATCGACTTCTCTTCCAATATCCCCTGAGAAAACGATTCTCTTTCTTCCTACTTTCAATTCAATGAAGCTCGCTCCCAGAATATGGCCGTTATATCTGAATCGAAATGAGATTCCTTCAGACAGATCGAACCATTGGTTGAGACCTTTATTCTGGAAGAGACGAATCGTCTTCTCCACATCGTCAGAATCATACAGAGGAAGAGCAGGTTTGTGTTTGGAATAGCCGCCCGAATTCGCCATAGAAGCGTCTTCTTCTTGGAGCTTTGCGCTATCCTGGAGAACTATAGTAGAAATATCTAATGTTGGCTTGGTTCCATAGATGGGTCCATGGAATCCTTTCTTGACAACTCTCGGAAGATAACCGCAATGATCCAAATGCCCGTGTGTCAATAGGATTGCATCTATGCGGGAGGAATCGAAAGGAGTAGAACTCCAGTTCAGAAGTCTTAATTTCTTTTCCCCTTGGAAAAGACCGCAATCGATGAGTATGTTCTTTCCGAATGCTTGGAGAAGGTATTTGGATCCGGTAACGGTTCCTGCTCCCCCTAAGAATTGTAGGATCATTCGATTGCTTTCGCTCATTTCATTCCTTCCAACCTTCTTTCCGGAGCGTTTCAAAACGGCGATCCGAAGCGGTTTCTTTGAATGTAGCGTCAATTAGAGAAATGTCAATGGGCGCCTACGGAAGGGGCAAATTGGGAGGGGAAACTGCGAATTTACAGGGGGAAAATCAGAGAAGTTCTTTGATCTTTGCCACGTATTTTCTACCCACTGGCAATTGGGTCTCATCTTCGTCTTTTAAATATACCAGATAATTGCCCGCATTATCGCTCTGCATATGGGACATTTTCTCTATATTAATAATATATTGTTTATAAATTCTTAAAAAACGATTTGGAGGAAGTTTGGCTTCTAAGCTTTTCAGAGATTTATAAGTTACATACTGTCTTCTTTCAGTATGAACCACACTGAAATTATCTCTGGAAGAGATATAATTAATATCGTTATAAGGAATCAGGAAGTGATTCTCTTTTTCTAAGATAAACAAGCCATGCTCGTTAAAAACATTTCCTGCAGGTTTCTCTTCCTTTCTTTGCAGAAATTCTCCGGCCCTATCTACTGCCTTAAAAAATCTCTCTTTGGAAAAAGGTTTGAGAAGATAATCTATCGCTCCCAACTCGAAAGCGTTGATTGCCTTGTCTTGCACTGCGGTAATGAAAACGATATAAGGAGGATTTTCCAGTTTCTCTACAATGTCCAAACCGGAAAGTAATGGGAGATTGATATCCAAAAAGACTAGATCGAAATCCTCGGTTTGCAAGTATTCCAAGGCCTCCTCTCCATCCTTTGCAACTTTGGAAAGTTTCAGTTCATGACGAGAAAGACAGTAATTGATCAACAAATCACGAGTCGGAGCCTCGTCTTCTACGATCAAAACCTTCCATTCTTTTTTTATGTTTGTCATAAGTGACAAGCTTTACGAATTCAATTTAGGAGAATAATCGAAGCGAATCGTAACAATCGCTCCGCCTTCAGGATGATTTTCGATTTTGACTTCCGATTCGTAAAGATAAAATTTCAATCTCTCCGCAATGTTCGCGATCGTTCGAGAGTATACGTTTTGAGTCTTAAGTCCATTGCCATTATCTCGAATAATGATCTGAGTCTTACTTCCTTCAACACTTGCATTTAGGATGATCTTTCCTTTGCCCTTCTTGTCTCGGATGCCATGAATATAAGAATTTTCGACAAGGGGCTGCAGTGTCAAAGGAGGGATCTGACAATTACGAAAGTCGCCCTTCTTCTCTACTTCCACTTCTAGAAAATCAGAGAATCTTAATTTCAATAATTGCAAATAATTCTCGGTAAACTCCCATTCAATATCGAAAGGCACCAGTTGCTTAGTTGCCTGGTCCGTTAGAAATCTATAATTATCTGCTAACATCAAGATAGCCGAATCAGCAAGGTCAGGATTGGTCTGCAAGTAAGAATGAATGATACTTAACGTGTTAAACAGAAAATGCGGACTCATTCTATCTTGCAGGGTTTTTAGATTATTCTCCGCGTGACGAGCCTTCTCCTCCGTTTCCTTTCTTTCCGTAATATTGTTTCGGATCGCAAGATACTGATACGGCTTTTCGTTCTCATCCAAGACCGGGGAAATAGTCGTGTCCACCCAATAGAACTTTCCATCCTTTGCTCGATTCTTGATCTCGCCTTTCCAGATCTTTCCTTTAGAGATTGTCTTCCATAGATCATGGAAAAATTCTTTTGGATGATATCCCGAATTAATGATCCTATGATTTTGTCCGAGCAATTCATCCCGGGAATAGCCGCTTATATCGCAAAAGTTCTGGTTTACGTAGATAATCTTTCCTTGTTTATCGGTAATCGCAACGATCGATACAGCATTCAAGGCAGTCTGAAAATCGGATAATTCCTTTAAAGAACTCTTAAGTTCTATCTCGATTTCCTTTGTGCGAGTGATATCAACTCCCACAAACCATTTCTTAGAACCGTATTTTGGAAATCCAGAGGACACATTGGACAGAGAGACAAGCTTACTCTTTCCGTCCTTGGAGATAAGATTCAATTCCAAATTCTTAAAGTCTACATCCAGAACCTTAGAGTCCAAACTCATCTTGCTCGGAGACTTAAGCGGATAGAATAGATCCTGAAATGAAAAGGAAGGATTTCCAATCACCTCTTGTGCCAAATAGCCTAGAACCTTCTCACATTCGTGATTCCAAGAAATTGTTTGAAAATTCTCATCCACAGAAAAGAACATGATGGGCATGTTCTCCAATACTCCTCTCATTCTCTCTTCACTTTCCCGAATATCATGTTGGCCTTGCCTTTCAATTAGCAAGCTGCCTAAATGAGAAGAGATCAGATCGAATACTGCATGATAAGGTTCCGCAATTTCCTTCTTCTGATCGGAAAAGAATAGAATGTATCCATTCAATTCCTCCTGAACCAAGATCGGAATGCTTAAAAAAGAAAGCGCAGTAAAAGAAAGCCCGGAAACGATGGGAGAGTTTTGATCCAACTCATTGTTTAATTTCCAATTCTTTTGCGAGAAGAGTTCTGTAAGATCCTTATAATTTTTAGGGCCAATATTTTGATTCTCTTGAGAAGAGTTGTCCGAGGCAAAGGTCCCTTCTTTTTGCCACCTTGTCTTTAAACGAAAGTTCTCAGTAGCTCGGTCCTTCAACCAGATCTGAGAAGAAGTAAAAGCACAATCATGCCCGATCCGTTCTAACATTTTGTACAGGACTCGATCCGTAGGAATCGAGTCCTCTTGAATTTTGAGAAAAAATCCTAAGAAGTCGATTAAGACCAGGCTTTGCCCTAATTCGATTTTACTCTCGCCCATATCTTCTCATTTCACTCGCAGAATAGATAGAAACGAAACTAATGGGAGGAAAGAGGAAAACAAGCCTAATTCGAAAATTGCCTGTATAAAAGATCCTTTCCCGTTTTGAAAGCCGAATCCGATTACTTCGAGGACAATTCCAGTATATCTCGTACTTCTAATATTCTTTTATCGGTTCCTTTAGTGACCGAATAGATCATAGCGAGCCCAAGTTCTTTTAGAGTACTCACTTGATTAGGGAATATTTTTCTCAAAACCGGAAAGGCCCAGCTCATGTATTTGTAATAAGGAAGCGTGTTTTTCGCGCCTTCGGTTGGATGCAAATATCCAGGGCGGAAATTATAGACTCTTGCAAACGGTAATTTTTGCAGATCGTTTTCAACCTTTCCTTTCACCCTGGCCCACATTGTTCTTCCCTTCTCCGTGCTATCCGTATGAGCACCGGAGATATAACAAAAACTCATCTTAGGATTCTGTTTTGCCAGGACTTCTGCCACATGCAGAGTAAGAGTATGAGAAAGTCTGAAATATTCCTCTTCTTTCTTTCCCACAGAAGAAACTCCTAAACAGAAAAAGCATGCATCATAACCTTTCAGTTGATCAGCAATCGGAGTCACATCAAAGAAATTTGCGTGCATAATCTCTTTCACTTTGGGATGCTGATAGCCGGAAGGTTTACGATTTAATAATAGAATACTTTCCACGTCCGGATGCTCGAGACATTCCAAAAGTACCCCTTCTCCTACCATACCGGTAGCACCTGTTATAATTACTTTTATTTTCATTGTATTAATTCTCCTTAGGGTCGTCCAATTGTCCCGATACGATCGGATTCTCTTTCTCCGTTTTCCAAGGAAGTTTAGGCCACCAGATAGAATGTTTCTGATCTAGATCTGGCTCAGTACTTTCTCCCGGTTTAGGAGTGAGAACTATAACCTCTAGTTCCTTTGCCTTGGCCATTACTCTTTCGATCGGTTCCGTCCAAGAATGAGAGGCTAACGCAAACAATCCCCAATGAATAGGTAGGAACTTCTTTCCTTTCAATTGAGTATGAGCAATGACTGCTTGCTCCGGTCCTATATGCCAATCAGGCCAGGCTTGGTCATATTGTCCTGTCTCGATCATTGTTAGATCGAATGGTCCATATTTTTCTCCGATCTTCTTCATACCTGGGAAGAGACCGGTATCTCCCGAAAAATACACCCGATGCTTCGGTCCAAGAAGAGCATAACTGGACCAAAGCTTCTCATCGTTGTCCAAAAGATATCTTCCGGAAGCATGTCTTGCTGGAGTACTCACAATTTCCAGATCCTTGAGGCGAAAGCTTCCCCACCAATCCATCTCTATTATTTTATCCTTAGGCACTCCCCAATATTCCAAATTGGCTCCCACTCCTAAAGGAACGATAAATTTAGTATTCCATGTTTTTATAATGGAGATGGTAGAATGATCCAGGTGATCATAGTGGTCATGCGAGATCAAGACCGCGTCGATTTCAGGAAGATGCTCCAATTCTATCAGAGGAGGAAACCATCTCTTAGGTCCAAGCCATCCAGCGGGAGAAGTTCTATCTCCCCAAACCGGATCTGTTAGGATCCTCGTCCCATCTATTTCTATCAGATTGGTAGAATGACCAAGCCAAGTCACTCTCAGACCACTCTTCGGAAACTGAGAGAATCTTTCTTTCTCCACGGCAAGAACCGGCACAGGCTCGCTTGGATTTGTATGAGGACTCGGATTCAGAAGAGTCCATATCGCCTTCCAAGTATAATTTACAAGCGGTTGCGGATTTACGAATTGTCCATCTTTCCATTGGGGAGACAACTGCACCCTTTGTAACCTTTCTCCTTCCGCCTTATGGCCTATGCTTTCACAGGTAGAAAAGACTCCGAGGATCGCAATTACCGATAGCAAAAGAACATATCTATTCTTAAACATTTCGTGAGTAGTTCGTTTAGGTCTCATTTTATTTCCTACATATTGACAAATATCATCAAGATTGTCAATACCATAGACCCTCTAAAAATATAAAAGTTGACAATTTTATATTTTTTTGTCAAATTAATAGAATGGCGAAGATTTCCAAAACGCTCGTAGATGAGACAAGAAAGAAGGAAATACTGGACGCGGCGCTATATTGCTTTCTGCAATTCGGATATTCCAAGACCTCTATGGATGATATAGCCAAAAAGGCAGGTCTATCTAGACCCCTTCTCTATCTGAAGTTCAAGAATAAGGAGGATCTATTCGAGAGTATTTTCGACTATACTCTTGAAGATTGCTATATAGAGGCAGATAAGGTCTTAAAAAAGAAACTTCCTCCAAAAGAGAAACTATTTCATATCTGCGAATCTATCCTAATCGAGCCCTGGTCCAAGATCGAAGGTCATCCTAGGACAGACGAATTTTATGAAGCTTGCTCTAAACTCTCTCCGGCGAGCATAGATAAATATGAGAGGCAGATCAAAAAGTACGCCCTTGCAGTTTTAGGCGATAAGGATACTGCCGAAACTTTCTATCTCAGTTTAGAGGGACTTTCCGCCGATCTTCCCAAACTCAATATCTTAAAAAAAAGAGTCCGCATCCTAGTGGATCGCTTCGTAAGTTAAGACCTTCTTAAGACATTTTGTCATATAATCCGCAACATTCATAATTTCCCTTCTCACATTTTATTCCAGAAGAAAGAAAAACCGTCCATCCCTACCAAAACATTATATTTTTCTGGTTTTTTTATTAAACCAGTTAGTCAGACCTACAAATGGTTTCATAATTAAACCAGATTTTGTAGGAGAACCGAAATGAGATTTAAGAATAAGAAAGTGTTGATCACCGGAGGAAACAGCGGAATAGGACTCGTTACCGCAAAACTGTTGGTCCAAGAAGGAGCCAAGGTAGCAATCACCGGAAGGGACCAAAAGACACTGGATTCTGCTCAGAAAGAATTGGGCGAGAATGCGATCGCAATCAAGGCAGACGTATTGAATTCCGAAGAAAGGAAAAATGCAATGCAACTCATCCAAGAAAAATTCGGAGAATTGGATGCAGTCTTTGCGAACGCAGGGATCATTAAACAGAGCCCTCTTGGAACCACTACCGAAGAAGATTTCAATCAGGTATTGCAAACGAATATTACTGGGGCATTCTTCACTGTGCAAGCGGCACTTCCCTTACTCAAGCAAGGCTCTTCTGTGATTCTAAATGGATCCGTTATGAGCGTACTCGGATTAGGAGGAAGCTCCGCTTATTCCGCAAGTAAAGCGGGAGTGAGAGCCATGACAAGAGTGCTTGCTTCTGAACTAGGACCGAAAGGCATCCGGGTCAACGCAGTCATTCCTGGCGCAACCAAAACACCCATCTGGGGAGAAGAAACCCCTGCGACCCAAGCAAGACTGCAGGCAATCTCTCGTTCTATTCCAATGGCGAGGATTGGAGAACCGGAAGAAATAGCAAAAGCTGTATTATTCTTGGCCTCCGATGACTCTTCTTATATGCAAGGGACCGAGATCGTAGTCGATGGAGGAGCTACAAGTTCTCCCGCAGGAGCGCCTATTTATCTTGGCAAATAAAAGGATTTCGTAAACTATAATGAATGAGGAGGGGCCATGAAACGGAAAAGTCTCGAAAAAGAAGCTTGCCCTATCGCCAGATCACTAGGCGAGATCGGAGAATGGTGGTCTCTTCTCATTATACGTGATGCGTTCTTAGGCAAGAATAGATTTGGAGAATTCGAAAAAAGCCTTGGTTTAGCTAAGAATATATTAAGTACCAGGTTGCAAAGTCTTGTAAACCATGGAATCTTAGAGATCTCACCTGCCTCCGACGGTAGCGCATACCAAGAATATAATCTCACAGAAAAAGGCAAAAGAATATTCCCAGTGCTTGTTGCATTACGCCAATGGGGAGAAGCCTGCCTATTCGATGATTCCGGTGCAGGCCAAATATTGGTGGATAAAAAGTTCGGAAAGAAGGTCAAGCCGATAGAAATCAGATCTCAAGACGGAAGGCTTCTCAAAGCAGACGATGTTCGAATAGAATTCATTTCTCCAAAACCCAAAAAGAATTCTCGCAAGAAATAACCTTACTTATCTCTCAAATTCCCAAAATACATTCAATAATCTTTATATATTCGTTTTATTTAGAGTGGGCTCTAAGCGGCGCATTCGATCGTCTTCACATTTATTAGACATTCTCAGTTAGATTTTTGATCGCTTCCAAGATTTGTTTTTATCTGGAAATTAATTAACAATAGTTAAGAAGCAAGGAAGGCGTCTGCCTGTCGGATAATCATAGAATGTGAGTTATGATCTTCCATGAAAGAGGACGAGGACATGCAAGACTGCAAAATAGATCCGAGCGATTTAGATCATCTTCCCTTATTTAGTGAAACGGATGCAAACAGTAAGATAAATTGGAACGACTGGTTTTGTCAGGTGTCTCATTTTAAGAATATCATTCAGCATTCTTCCGACGGATTTGCGATCATCTCTCTGGAGGGAAAGTTTATCAGCGCAAACCCTGGACTAGGTAAAATACTCGGATATACAGAGAAAGAGTTCCTCGAACTTAACTACCAGTCCCTCACTCATCCGAGCGATCTAGGATCCGATATGGATTCTATCCAAGCACTTCTCTCAGGCGATGGTTCCGCATTTCGTAGAGAGAAAAGATATAAACATAAAAGCGGACAATTCATTTGGATCCAATTAGACCTAACGTTGATTCGGGACGAGGAAGGCTTTCCACAATATTTTGCGGCACAATTACAAGAGATCTCAGAGAGAAAACGCTCCGAAAAAGCATTAAAAGAAAGCGAGGAAAAGTTTCGCCAATTGTCTGAAACCATAGATGAAGCATTTTGGATGAAAGACGCTGAAACCCAGAAATTACTATACGTTAGCCCTGCTTACGAAAGGATTTGGGGGAGATCCATAGATAGCCTTTTTGAAAATCCGGATTCTTGGTTAAACTCAGTTCATCCGGATGATCTTCATCTCGCGCTGCAAAGCATTCCCAAGCAAAAAGAAGATGGGAATAAGAATGAAAAGTTCCGCATCCGACTGCCGGATGGAACTGAAAGATGGATAAGACTTAGAACATTTCCGGTCTTCGGCTCGGACGGTCGTTTCGAAAGGATCCTGGGAGTCGCAAGAGATGTGACCCAACATCACGAATTAGAAAGACAACTCGCTCATTCCCAAAGAATGGAATCCATTGGGTCTTTGGCCGGTGGAGTTGCTCATGACTTCAATAATCTCCTCACTGTGATATTAGGATTCTCTACTCTACTAGAGAAAAATCGAAATAATCCGGAAAAGATTCTGCAATCGGTAGAAGTGATCCGTAAGACCGCAGAAAGAGGAACTGCCTTGGTGCGTCAACTTTTGACACTCGCAAGAAAGGTAGAGTCCTATTTCCAACCGATCTTCCTGAATGATCTTATCTCGGAAGCATTGAATATAGCCAGGTCTACTTTTCCGAAAACCATTTCTATCCAGTCGGATATCTCTACCGATGGAATCAAGATCAACGCGGACTACACTCAAATACATCAGATTTTCTTAAATTTGATCTTAAACGCAAAGGATGCTATGCCCGCCGGAGGAAATCTATCCGTAACTCTAAGGACAGCGGATGACCCTCTCTCGGACAAGAAATGCAAATGTGCAGTGATAGAAGTAAAGGACAACGGAATCGGAATGGATGAGGAAACGAAACGTAAGATCTTCGATCCGTTCTTCACTACCAAGGAACCCGGAAAAGGAACGGGATTGGGTCTTGCCTTGGTCTATGGAATTTTAGAAAATCATAAAGGAAGGATCACAGTAGAAAGCTCAATCGGACAAGGAACAAAATTCACCGTTTATATTCCCCTTCTTTCGGAAAAGAAAAAGGAAAATACATCCCAAGAATCCCAAACTAAGGAAGAGAAGAAGGATAAACGGACTGTTCTATTGATCGAGGACGAAGAAATGATCCGGATTCCTCTTGCCAACTATCTCTCTGAATTCGGGCATCATCTTTACACTGCCCAAGACGGAGAAGAAGCAATCAATGTCTATAATCAAAATCGTGAGAGAATAGATGTAGTGATCTGCGACCTAAATCTTCCGAAAGGGAACGGTTTAGAGATCTTAAAGAAGATCAGGGCCACAGATCCGGAAATTCCACTCTTTCTCGCAAGCGGATATATAGATCCTAAGATCAAAGCGGATTTGGAAGGAATAGGATTCAAATGTATCATACAAAAACCGTATCATTTCGAATCGATTCTCAAGAAAATTCAAAATATTTAATATATTTCGGTGATAAAAATGATAGCAGAAACCGAGAACGATCAGGAATACTCCGACAATAGAGAACTTGCAAGCCTAAGTTTAGAAGTAGCAAATAAAACCCCAGCAATGCTCGCCTATTGGGATAAAAACCAAATATGCAAGTTTGCTAATGAGGCCTATTATTATTGGTTCGGAAAATCAGGCCAGGACATGATCGGAATCAGCATGAAGGAGCTATTAGGTCCGATATATCCATTAAATTTACCTTATATAGAAGGCGTATTAGCAGGCGAAAGACAGGTTTTTGAAAGAGAGATCCCTCTCCCTTCAGGAGAGATAGTTCATACATTAGTTACCTATATTCCCGACTTTGTGCAAGGAGAGGTGAATGGTTTCTTTGTGCATTCTGCGGACGTAAGCCCTGTAAAGAAACTGGAGTTAGACCTAAAAAGATCCGAATCCAAGTTTAAAAGTCTTCTAGAAGGAACTCCTCACGCTGTTTTAGTGGCGAATTGGTTAGGCGAAATCCTGTTGGTAAATAACGAGACCGCAAGACAGTTCCATTATACAAAAGAAGAATTGATCGGAATGAAATTATCCTCTCTCATTCCTGAATTTCATAAGCTTGTATTCTTCCAGCAGAGAAATTGCAATTTAAGTCCGGAGCAGAAGGCAAACTTGATCGAGAATGTAGTAAAGCCAGTCGGGATCCGGTCCGATGGTTCCAAATTCCCGATTGAAGCGACTCTTAGCGATGTCTCCGAATTCGAAGAAGGCGCAGTGTATCTTTTAGTCAAAGACATCACTTGGAAGAAAGAAAAGGACGAAGAACTGAGAAGATCCTTAGATGTAATCTCAGAACAGAACGATCGACTCTCTAATTTTACCCATATTGTTTCCCACAATCTTAGGACGCATTCGGGAAATATAGAATCCGTACTTGGTTTTCTGGAAGAGGCAGAAAGCCAAGAAGAGAAGGAAGAACTGATCCAATATCTTAAAAAGTCCTCCCAGGGTTTAAGTGAAACAATTGATCATTTGAATACAGTAGTTTCTATTCGCACAAATCCGAATATTCAAAAAGTGAGAATAGATCTGAACTCAGCAGTTGCAAAGACAATACAGATCCTGAGAAGAGAAATCGAATCCTCCGAAGCGGAAATATCCGTAAGCATTCCTCAAGGATTAGAAATTTCTCATGTTCCTGCGTATATGGACAGTATCCTTCTGAACTTGATATCCAATGCCATTAAGTACAGGGACGATATCAGAAAACCGAATATTAAAATTAGAGCATACGAGGTTGGATCGGAGATCATCCTAAGGGTTAAGGACAACGGCAAGGGAATCGATCTCAAGAAGCATGGTAGCAAGCTATTCGGAATGTACAAGACCTTTCATGGGAACAAAGATGCTCATGGAGTCGGGTTATTCATTACGAGAAACCAAATCGAAAGCTTGGGTGGCAAGATAGAAGTGGAAAGCAAAGAAGGAGTCGGGACCAGATTTACTGTCCGATTTTTAGCCGACTAGGACTTCTTTCGATTCTCTTCTTTCCAAACTCTATTTCGAATCCTACTTAAGGATACAGGAGTGATCCCCAGATAAGATGCAATATAATGCTGAGGGATCCTTGTCACAATGTCCGGCTGCTGTTTGATCAGGTTCAAATATCTCTCTTCTGGACTATCCCTGATCCTAGAAAGAAATAGACCTAGATAGGTCTCGAATCTTTCCAGAGTGAATTCCAAGACCATCTCCCTTACCCCTTCATTCTCCTTATAGATAGTCGCAGCATCCTCTTCGGTAATATAATATATCTCGGAAGGTTCTATACTCTCCAGCCCAAAACGACTTTCTTTATGAGTTCCTCTGTAACTATGAATAGAGGCCACAGCACGATTCCTAAAAAGGAATGCGATCGTTATATCTCTTCCATTATCATCAAACTTTATGCGAAGACATCCATTCTTGACTATATAGATGGTCTTCGCAAGATCCCCTTCCTTAAATAGAACAGTCTTTGCGGGGATCTTTCTTTCCTTCAACATATGCTTATATCGATCCCAATTTTTTTCCAAATTAGGGACTCTCTTCTTGATTTGTTCGATCAAAGGAAGGTCGTGCATAAAACCGGGCTTATCCTAAACATAGGACGAAAAAGGCAAGATATGTTTTCTTGCCCGATTTGATTTGCTATTGTTTTTAAGAAAAAGAAATGCCCGGAACCTTTTTCTTCCGGGCAAATCAGTTAGAGTTTAAATTGAGTAGTGATATTTTTGAGAAGCTCAGCGTTTGCGGACAAATTGACCGAGGTTGCAGAAACTTCTTCCGAACTAGACGCAGTGCTTAAGGCTTCCTCATTCAATTTAAAAATCACGTTCGTTATCTCGTGAACCGCTCTCTTCTGTTCTTCAATGGCTAATTTTACCGCTTCGGCTTCGGCTCCAATCTTGTCTGATTGGTGATCTACTTCCGAATTTAGTCCTTCGTTATGCGAAGTGATTGCGAAAAGCCCTTGCATGGTCTTAGCTACTTCGTCCACATTGAGGATAATATTCCTAATCCTCTCCACTGAAATTTGAACTCCATTCACTCCCTTATCCAGTTCCGATTTATTCTGCCCGATCATTGTAGAAATGGATTTGATGGAGGAAGCAGTCTTCTCCGACAACTTTGAAATCTCATCTGCGACTACCGCAAATCCTTTTCCCGCGCCTCCTGCTCTTGCAGCCTCTATAGATGCGTTTAAAGAAAGAAGCTGTGTCTGGTCCGAGATCTCATTGATGATCTTAATGATATCCGACATCTGATCGGATGACTTTTGGATATTTCCGAGTAGATCACTCATAGAGCTTAAAGATTCTTCTCCCTTCTTTGCCTCATCAGAAATGGAGCTCGTTTTTTTAACTGCTGTTTGGATCTCGGAACCGATCTCACGGATCCCTTTAGACAGATCCTTGATCTTAAAATGGAATTCTTTTATATTCCGGAATTGGTCCTTGATCTTCTCAGAGATGTTCTCTATCCCTGCGCTCATCTCTTCTGTAGTTGCAGACATTTGTTCGGAAGAAGCAGCAGTAGATTGTGCAATCGTCGCAAACGATTGAGAAGAAGAACTCAACTGATTTGCAGAAGCAGCAAGATCGGTGGAGATACTTTGCACATTCACAAGTGAATTGCCCAGGCTCTTGATAAAATAATTGATATCCGAGCTCATGGTTCCGATCTCATCCCTATATTCCGATTTTATGTTTTTCGTAAGATCGCCCTGAGACATCTCTTTGAAGATCCGGCTCACCGACTCCAGAGGACCCAATCTTTTGTTCAATAACTTGTATAACAAAATTCCGGAAGCTGTCGCGATCAAAAAAGTAACGAGCAAAATGCCGAAGATCAATCCATTCAGAGATTCAGAAATCTCTCCAAAAGGCTGGATAGCCGCCACACTCAATTTCCATTTATCGAGTCTCTTCAAAGTGGCAAATCTATCTTCTCCTTGAAAATGGAATTTCATAATCTCTCCTTCATTCATTGATAGAAGAGCAGGTCCGAAACTCTGCTGTGCAATATTTATCTTCAATATGAGTTCCTTCTTCTTATGAGCGATGATGTTTCCATCCTGTTCAACCACAGAGACATAGCCTTCTTTCCCTAATTGAGCATTCGTGATCAATTGCTTAGAAATCTCCTGTAAAGAAAGAGCAACGCATAAGACTCCGATCAATTTTCCTCCTTCCCGAACCGCTGTAGACAATACTACGACAGTATTTCCGGTGATAGGAGAGATCTTGGCCTTACTGATCGCCACATCCGTTTGTTTGGAAGCCTCCAAGAATCGAAGCAGATCCTCTTTCTCTTCCTGCTTTCTTCCGTATCCCAAGGTCTTTCCTTCCAAAGAATCAGAAACTACCAGAGGAGAAGATTCATTAGGATAAACGAATATATTCTCGTAGACTTTATATCGATCGAATATGTCCTTATAGAATTTACTTGCGATTGGTTTACCGCTTCGAATGGATTCGATCGTTCTAGAGTCCGAAGCAATTGTTTCCGCCATCCTTGCATGGCCAGCGAGAAAATTGTCTATATCCGCGGATACGATTCGGACAACGGTCCTCATCTGATCCTGATAATGTTCTTTGATCTGCCTACTTCCCAAATAATAGGCAGTCCCGGAAATAAGGACAGAAAGCACGAGGAGTATTCCCAAACTCCAACCGATCAATATGAATTTCAGACTCGTTCTTTGCATATTCTTCCCCGGAATCGAAACGATTGCTATAATGCGTTCTTGAAAAGGTTCCGTTTCCCTATAATGTTAGGACTGAGGGAAGAAATTGATTTACCATTAACAATTGTTAATTTTGAAATTTCCTCCGACGCAAATCCGAATTCGATTGATGAGATTTTGAAAAATGAGAATTCTGCCCTGTTCGAAAGATCAGTGAGAGAATTAATCCTATATGTCGTTCAAATACTACCAAGGTAAAAAAGTATTTATAACCGGAGGATCCGCAGGGATCGGAAAAGGGATAGCGATCGAATTGGCAAAGGCCGGAGCAAGCGTAATGATATGCGCGAGAGGCAAATCCAAATTAGAAGCTGCCGTAAAAGAATTAAAAGCCGTAGGTGCACCCGGTGCGATCTTCGATTATGCAGTTTTGGATGTCTCCGATAAGAAACAGGTTCTTGCTACCGCAAAGAAGGTTTTAAAAAGCCTTGGTGGTTTGGATATTCTGATCTGCAATAGCGGTTATGCGCAGGCAGGCGAGGCTTCCGATCTGCAGGATGAGGCATTCAGAAAACTAATGGATGTGAATTTCTTCGGTCATCTAAACGTTGCTCTCGCATTTCAAAAACATTTTGCGACTCAAGGCAAAGGAGATATCATCTTCTTAGCTTCCACATTAGCCGTGTTTTCTATTTACGGATACGGTGCTTATTCTGCGAGTAAATTCGCTATCTCCGGGTTCGCACAAGCATTTAGACAAGAGATGATGCTTCATAATGTAAAAGTAAAATTGTTCCTGCCTCCTACTACGGATACACCTGGATTAGAGAAAGAGAATGAAGATAAGCCGCCTATCAGCAAAGAGATCGAAATGGGTTCTTCTCTAAATAAGGTACATTCTGTCGGAAGCGTTGCCAAGGCCCTACTAAAGTGGATCCCGAATAATAAATTCTTCGGTTATACCGGTTGGGATTCCTGGTTGCAGTACGCGTTATTCAGACATTTTCCGGAACTTACCCTAAAGATTGCGGACTCGGAATTAAGAGCCGCGCAAAGCAGATTGAATAAGAAGAATGGGAGTATTTCCAAATGAAAGAGATCAGCAAAAACTGGAAAGAAGACATAGAAGCTAACGAGGAGGAACGTTATGCGGAATATGTAAAAAAATTCCAAGCGATCCAAAGAGTAAACTCCTCTAAATTCGGAACCGGTAGAACCCTACACAGAAAACAATTGCTCGGAATCAAGGCGCAATTAGAAGTATTATCGGATCTGCCTGAATATGCAAAGCAAGGGCTATTTTCAAAATCGGGAACTTACGAGACTTGGATACGTCTTTCCAGTGGAAGTATGAAGATCCAATCGGATACTACCGGAGACATTCGTGGATTTGCACTTAAGGTGCACGGAGTTTCCGGTCCTAACGCATTAAACTCAGGAAAAACTTCCTTTCAGGACTTTCTATTGATTAACCTGGAGGCATTCTCTTCCCCTAAAAGCGATGAATTCGTAGGGATTGTGGTGGCGGCCGCAAACGGAGGAGGAGCTCTACTCAAATATCTTTTCAAGACATACGGATTCTTTGGAGCGATCGCAAGGATCAAAAAAGCGGGAGAAAGTTTTAATAAACCGTTTAGCGGATTTGCCACTGAAAGGTTCTATAGCGCCGCTCCAATCGCATTCGGGGCCTATGCGGGCAGGATCCGACTCCTTCCTCCTAAAGAACAAAAGGTAGAAAAAAGCGCGTCCAAAAACTGGGGAGACGACATGAAGTCCAGAATCCATCAAGAATCCCTAATATATGAATTACAGGCGCAGTTCTTTACGGACGAAAAAACCACCCCGATCGAAAATGCATCCGTGAATTGGCCCGAATCCGAGGCTCCTTATATTACTATCGCTAGACTAACCATACCGAAACAGGATCTGGATTCTGCAGAAGGACAAGCCTTGCAGAAACAAATCGAAGATACAATCTTCGACCCTTGGGAAGCCCTGATGGATCACCGTCCGTTAGGAGACGTGATGAGAGCGAGAAAGCATGTTTACTTCGCAAGCCAGAAAGGCCGAGGAGCCGTTTAAGGGAAAGTATATACTATTCTTATTATATACCTTCCCACATCTAAATCTACAATCAGATATCCTTTGCCAATCCTTGGAAACATTCGGATAGAATGCTTTCCAAGGAAAAGGTTTCTTGGCCGATCTTAACATCATTTCTACGGATCGGAAGTCCTCTACCGTTCAAAATAGAATCGACCGAGTAGCCCTTACTCAAGAACCAATCCGCCAATAGCCAATCACTTGGATACTCCGTTAAGATCCTTTTCTGACAGCGAAAAGATTCCAGCTTCGAACCCTTCTCATTCAAAAATAAACTGATACGGACCGAAGAATCTAAAAACCTATGCCCTTTCGTAGAATCCGGAACGATCCCCGCCTTGCTATATGTAGGAGGAATATTCTGAAAAAATAAATAAACGACCATCTCACCTTCTTCAGAATCTTTGCCGGAAAAAGTGAGAGATAATTTGTTTTGCTTAGAAGAGTTAGTCGCTGCTGCTATAAGTTTCTCTTGATTGAAGGAATCCAATCCGACAAAGGCAGAAAACTCTGGAAGTTGAATAGGAGGAGATGCCTGCACATCCCCTTTGTTCGCCTTCAAGATATTGCCTAAATTCTTTAATTCAGGTTTATCTACGTAAATTACCTTCAATCTATTTTCAAAAGCTTCTTCTGAGACATCTTGATCAAAACTAGGGATCAACCCGAGACCAACTGTTCTCAATTTCCAAGGCTTCTTAATCTGTTTATCATTCTTGAAATATGCTTTGATAGCATTCCCTGTTACTGAATGAAACCTTCTATCATCATCTGAAAACTCTCGCGGATTGGATTGGTCCATCACTTGGCAATTCGCTGACAAGTAGAGCCCCACTCCGATCATCGCAAGAAACGTTATTCTGTTTGCTCCGTTCATCTTTCACATCCTTTTTAAGTCGCACCGTATCGTTGCCTAATGGCACGAACTGCAATATAGAATAACGTATAATGAAATTAGAATAAAGCAGGAACAGAGGAAAAATCGGAGTAAAATCCTTGATATTTGTCCAAAAACATAAGGATCGCTTCCCTTCTCAGTCATTAAGCATCCGGTTTGTTCGGGTCATAATTTTTACAAATTCAGACCAGAAAAAATACTATACAATAATAGAAGCAAAATTAGAACCTGGAATCTCAGTCTATTTTTGTAGGATCATAGATGTTCATGCATCTATGGGAAGACGGTGCAAATCCGTCACGGTACCCGCCGCTGTATGAGGGACGAAAGGCACAAGATGTCACTGGGTTATACCTGGGAAGACGTGCTGATTAGGTTGATCTCGAGTCAGAACACGACCCGCAAAAATCCTGAAGATACGGAACCAAGTCTCGGATGTAAGACAGTTCCGTAGCTAAACTAACTAAATTTTTTTAAAAATAGCGAATCAACGAGATACCGCTCTATATCCGCGCTTCGTCTGATTTGTGTTAGGTGATCATCTCTTAGGAGGGGTGTATATGCGTTCGATTTCTATTCCAGAGGTCTCTTCCGTTTCCGATCGGTCATGGATTCGAATTTCTCTTACTTTAGTTCTGGCATTTTCTGCCTTGTCTATCGTTTACGTCGTCGGATTGGAGCCCATGTTGTATCTACATGATGCGTTTCACGATATAAGACACTCTACCGGATTTCCATGCCATTGAGATCGAATCTAGCGGAGATGGCTTGGACTGGAATTCTATCCGGGCTAATCTCCGGTCTTTTTCTTGGGCTTCTCATCTACTTCTTAAATGTTCCTTTGATACAGGAAGCGGAGAAATTCGAAGTATCGCCTGCTTCAGAGAAGTCTCAGGTGCACACCCATTCTCATGGGCAAAATACTCATTCGCACTCACACCCTCCTGACACTTTAGATAAATCTAAATTACAGGAAGACACTGGAGTCGTTTCTAAAAGGAATCTATGGACTTTCTTAGGTTCTCTCATTTTAGGAATCGGATATGGGATCCTTTTTTCTCTGTGGCTTCACTTTTTACCCTTTCATTCTTTCGAAAAAAATTCGAGTATTCTAAGAACTCTTCTTTATTCCATACTATTTTCAGTTGCAGGATTCCTAATATTCTTCGGAATCCCGGCGCTTGGACTTCCTCCAGAACTTCCCGGAAGATTGGCCGGAGAGGCTGACTATGCAGCTAGACAATCCTGGTGGTATCTCTGCGTAATTTCCTGCTTTCTCGGATTTGCGATCTTTTCCGCAACTCTTACCTATTCCCAATTAGGAAAGCCCTGGAAATGGGGAATTGCCTCTTTCGTTCTATTAGTGGGAACTGTTCTTCCCTTCATATACGGAGCTCCCATAATTTCAGAGGAGTCCCTTGCTCCCTTAGATCTCCGTTCACGTTTCGTAAAGATTACTTGGATTGTAAATCTTCTCTTTTGGCTTTGCCTTTCCCTTAGCTTCTTCTTACAGAGAAGAAGGTCCATTCTTAGAAGCTCTTTGGAACACGCATGAATTCTTCTTCCATTGCGGTTTTAATATTAGGACACGGCAGCAGAGAAGAGAATTCCAATTTGGAATTCGTCTCTCTCGTAGAATCCTATGCAAAAACAAAACCGAATTGGACGATCCGACATGCTTATGTGGAGCTGGCAAAGCCAGATTTAGAGACTTCACTAAGAGAACTTTCAGAAGAACATTCTGAAATCATAATATTTCCTTTATTTCTGTTCACTTCCGGCCATATCAAGAACGATATTCCCATCGTTTTAGACAAGCTAAAACCGGAGTTTCCAAAACACTCTTACAAGATAGCAAATAGTTTAGGAATTCATTCCACGCTAATTCAATTAATGCGAAAGAGAAGTGAGCAAGTATTTTCAAGCTCGCCTGAGCAAGCTAGAAAAACGGGAATCATTGTAGTCAATCGAGGCTCCTCTGATCCGGATGCGAACAGCGATTTCTATAAGACAGTCCGTCTTTTTCAAGAAGGCAATTCGTTCTCTTTTGTCCTTCCTTCTTTCATAGGAATTGCAAGCCCTTTGCTTCCTGAAACATTAGAGATGGCTGCAAAATTAAGGCCCGAAAGACTACTGGTGCTTCCCTATTTCTTATTCGGAGGAAAGCTGATTCAAAAAATTGAATCCTTGGTCCAAAACTTCTCCGAAAAATTTCCTTGGATCAATACAAAGCTTTCCGAGTATCTAGGTCCTGATCCCGACCTCTTTTCGGTCATGGATGAAAGGATCCAAGACACGTTATCCGGAAGATCTTATCTTCCTTGCGATACCTGCGAATATAGATCCCAACTTCCAGGACTATCGAATAAGGTCGGAGGACTTAAGGCTCTCCTCTGGAGTATTCGCCATTTAGAAACTCATAACCAAGCAGCACCTCATGAATTCCCTCATCGAAATTTAAAAAAGCATATCTTTGTCTGCGAGAATATAGACTGCGCAAGCAAAGGAAGCTCAGCTTTAGTTGCCAGAATGAGATCCATCCTGAAATCAAAAGGAAGGCATTTGGATTTTAGAATATCAAGATCTTCTTGTATGGGTAGATGCGGGGAAGGTCCCGCAGTCGTAGTGTATCCCGACGGAGTTTGGTACCAACGAGTAAGCCCCGATGATGCAGAGGATCTAGTCAGTGAACATTTACTACAAGATCGATTAGTCTCCAGACTGGTCGACAATATTATGCAATAGGAATATAGTATGGCATGTCATGAAATAGCAGCCCTCAGGATCGGAATGATGAACGTATTGGGCATCAAGGATGAATCCGTAATCGAACATGAAAAAAATGAAATAGGCCAAGAAGCACTTTCTAATCCTGGACCGATTCGTTCTCTTACTACCGCGAATAATTTCGAAGATCTGATCCGTTTCTTTGAAGCGAGCCTAACGGACCTAGAACAAAAGATCGCTTCTCTAAAGCCGAGTGATCCTCAATCGGGATATTATACTTCTCTTTTGATCCTTACTAAAAAGGTAGAATTGGATCTGAAGAATTCGGCCAATTCTTTTAAGACTTTGTATTTGGATCTGGAAGAAATGCACGATCTCGTGCATGAAATCTACCCTTCTTAGGAAAATGTAATGGATCCAAAGAAACTTTGCCTTCTTAAGAAAGAGAATTTCGGTCCTTCTTCCGATCTATTCACTTTGGCAAAATCGGATCAAAGCCCATTCGAGTTTGTGGGTGGTCAGTATGTGATCTTGAATGTAGGAATGGACATGGTCGAAAATAAGCCGATCAAAAGAGCTTATTCCATCCTGTCCTCCGACATGCATACGGATTCATTTCAAATTTGTGTAAAGCGTTTAGCAAATGGAAAAGCATCTCAAATTTTAAAAGATCTGGAAGAAGGTTCTGAAATTGACTACTCAGGTCCCTGGGGAAGGTTCGCCGGAAATCCAGAATGGCCAAGCGAAGGAACTACCCTTCTGTTTGCGACGGACACTGGCATCACCGCCTTACTCGGACTATTGCAATCCAAGAAATTTGCCGCCAGAAAAGATACGATCGCATTCTGGCTCAAAACTGAATCGGAAGATTTTATCCCGGAACTTAAAATACATTCTTTCTTAGATCAATCCTTTCTTATTGAAGGAGTAACCATTCCCTCAATCGGGTCCTCAGAGAGAGTGGATATCTCATTGTCGGTCCTGAATAAAATATTAAATAATCATAAAACAATTTCCAACGCTTTCCTAAGTGGAGATGGAGAGATCATTAGAGCGATCCAGGCTGAATTGATCCGTTCCAGTACTCCGGAAACTAGAATTGGAACAGAAGCTTTCTTTAATACTGGCAGAGTTTCTTCTCCGGGAACTATGAAAGTTTAGGTTTTTCCATGGCAGGCAAGGAACTAAGAGAAGGATTTACCACAGGAGCCTGTTCCGCAGCAGCGGCAAAGGCTGCGGCGCGCGTGATTCTTCTCCGCCAACCTATCAGAGAAATTGAGACCACTCTTCCAAATAAGAAAAAGGTTATATTCGAACTGAAGCGCTGCGAGTTAACGGAAGATAAGGCCATCTGCAGTATTATTAAAGATGCTGGAGATGACCCGGACTGCACTCACGGAGCAGAACTTACAGCTGAGGTTCGCTTAAACACAGATAACCAGATCATCTTAAAAGGCGGAGAAGGTGTTGCTGTAGTTACAAAGGCCGGCCTGGGATTAGAGATAGGAGAACCTGCAATCAATCCTGTCCCGAGAAAAAATATCACAGAGATGATCTTAGAAGAGCTGATAGGGTCCGCCTTCTCCGGAGCCGAGGTTGTGATCAGTGTTCCCGGTGGCCAGGAAATGGCCAAGAAAACAATGAATGAAAGATTGGGTCTGATCGGAGGTATCTCCATTCTAGGCACTACTGGAATCGTTAAGCCTTACTCTACTGCTGCATATAAAGCAAGTGTAATACAGGCAATTCAAGTCGCGAGAGAATATGGTGAGACTAGCATCATACTTACGACCGGAGGAAAGTCGGAGAAATTCGCGATGGACCTTCTACCAAACATGAACGAGGTCGCATTCATCCAAGTCGGAGATTTCATAGGAACTGGGATCAAGACCGCAATCAAAGAGAAGATGGATCATGTGATCATCGTAGGTATGATCGGTAAGCTATCTAAAATGGCGGACGGAGTCATGATGACTCATAGAGGAGGATCTTCGGTAAATACCAAGATGCTTGCTCGAATCGCGAGATCGATCGAAATGCCGGAGCCACTCTGCGAAGAGATCGAAAAGGCAAACACTGCTAGACATGTATTAGATCTTTGTAAAGAAGCTGGGTTCTTTCATATCACAACTAAGATCTGCGAGATAGTATCTCACAATTGTTCCAAACATGGTTTGGGCTTAAGGGTTTCCACCTACATGGTAGACTTCGATGGAACGCTCTTAGGAAAATTCGAGGCCCCTGAAGGTTGGGGAATCAAAGAGGAAATTTCAGAATGAGTGATATGCGTCAAATGACTTCCCTAGGACGGGAAATTGAAAATAATTCTTTCTCAATTATTGATGAGGAAGCCGGTGAACATTCTCATCCTCCCAAAGAATGGGAAGTAGTTCGAAGAATTATTCATGCGACTGCTGATTTCGAATATAAGGATCTAACAAAGATACATTCGGATGCGATACAAAATGGGATCCAAGCCTTGCAGAAAGGATGTCCGATCATTTGCGATGTGCAGATGATCATAGCAGGATTGAATACCGAAAGATTAAATACATACGGTTGCAAGACCTATAGTTTTATCAGTGATCCGGATGTGATCCATAAGGCGAAAGAATCCAATTCAACAAGAGCAATCGAGTCTATGAGAAAGGCTCATGCCTCCGGCCTATTGGAAGGCAGTGTGATTGCGATCGGAAATGCTCCGACTGCTTTATTGGAGATCGTTCGATTAGTGCAAGAAGAAGGAGCAAGACCTTCTTTGGTTATTGGAGTTCCAGTTGGTTTCGTTTCCGCTGCGGAATCCAAAGAAGCATTATTAGATCCTAAATTTCAAAATCTGCATACAATTCCCTATATCCTTACCAAAGGAAGGAAGGGAGGAAGTACAATCGCAGTTTCCATTATACATGCGCTTCTTCTTCTTTCTACGGAGAGAAACGTATGAAGGCAGTCATTGTTGTCGGGATCGGAGATGATGGCTGTGTCGGTCTTTCTAGCAAGGCAATGGGTGCGGTGGCGAGAGCGAGAGTACTTGCTGGAGGAGAAAGACATCTGGACTTTTTTCCACAATTCGACGGAGAACGAATACTAATCAAAGGCGATATAATCAAGAGCGTCGAAAAGATCGCAGAATTATCCGCGGAGCATACGGTATGTGTACTCGCATCGGGGGATCCTCTATTCTTCGGAATAGGAAATTTAATTATTCGTAAAGTAGGCCAGGAGCATGTGGAGTTTATTCCCGCCCCTAGTTCCGTCCAAAACGCTTTCTCTAGAATCGGAGTAAAATGGGATGATGCAGAGATCCTTTCCTTGCATGGGAGACCGATCCGAGGATTGATCACGAAATTACAAAGCGTAACTAAGCTTGCTTGCTTAACTGACGATTCCAATTCTCCTGCAGAGATCGCAAAGTATCTACTGAGCTTTGGCGAATCGGACTGGAGAATAATCGTATGCGAAAATCTTTGTGGAAAAGAAGAAAGGATTCGAGAGTTCACAGTAGAAGAACTCGCAAGCACGGAAGGAATCTCGGACTTGAATGTAGTTATCCTTCTTCGCAAAAACTCTCATTGGAAACCAGATCCTATTTTAACTTTCCAAGGAGAAGATGAATACGCGAAAAGACTCCCGAAGAAGGGACTTATCACCAAGAAAGAAGTAAGAGTGCTCTCTCTTTCCGCATTAGAGATCCGTTCTGATTCGGTAATCTGGGACATAGGAGCAGGATCGGGAGCAGTTTCTATAGAAGCAGCGCGTATCGCAAAAGACGGCAGAGTGTATGCGATCGAAATTGATCCGGAAGGAATCGACATCTGCGAACAAAACATCTTAGCTCACAAAACGGACAATGTCCAAGTCGTTCATGGAAGAGCACCTGCAGCCTTAGAAGGTTTAGAGTCTCCTGACTCGGTATTTGTAGGAGGCTCGAAAGGAAGTTTAAAAGAGATCATTCACTTCTCTTTAGATAAATTAAAGCCCGAAGGCTCCTTAGTTGTGAATGCAATCACTTTGGACAATGTCTCGGAAGCCTATAACACTTTCAGAGAACTCGGCTATCTTCCTGAAGTTAGCCTGATCCAGATATCCAGAGGACAAAAGCTTGCAGACTATCTTCGTTACGAAGCCCTAAACCCTATCCATATATTCAAGGTAAGGAAATTATAATATTCTAATGACCACTAAAACAAAATACGGAAAATTGTTCGGAGTAGGAGTCGGTCCTGGGGCTACGGATCTGATTACTCTCCGAGCAGTAAATGTTCTAAATACTGTCTCAGTACTCGCCATTCCAAAGAGTAGCGAGCAACTCCCCTCCTTCTCTTGGAGAGTATGTTCTCCAATAGTAAAGGAGAACGATGCTCAAGAAAAGTTATTTCTACACTTTCCGATGAGCAAGGATCCGAAGATACTCATTCCCGCCTGGGACCAGGCCTTCACAGAGATCGGGTTACGATTAGAAAAAGGTCAGGACGTAGCATTCATTACGCAAGGAGATCCTTCTGTTTATAGCTCCTGGAGTTATCTTTTAGAAGAAGCTCCCGATCGATGGCCAGGAATAGAAATAGAGATCGTTCCAGCAGTATCTTCTATCACTGCAATCCCAGCTAGCCTTCTCACTCCACTTGCAGATGGACGCGAAAGATTCTGCGTCTTGCCCGGAACCTATGGGCTGGAAGATCTTCCAAGACTCACCGAAGATTTTGATACCATCGTTCTTACCAAAGTAGGACAGGTTGTTCATGAACTTGTCCGCATATTAAAAGAATTGAATCTATTAGATAACGCTACTTACGTTTCTTACGGAACGACAGACAGACAAAGAATTGTTCGCGATCTAGAATCCATTCAAAACGAAAATTGCGACTACTTCTCCATGGTCATCATCTCTATTCGAAAGCGAAAGGGTATTTTAAGAGGGAATCATTATGAGTCCGAATAGAAAACCTTATGCGATCTATGTAATCACAAAGCATGGATTAAAAACCGGTTCCGCGCTTTATTCCTCTTTAAAGGACGCCGATCTATTCGTTTCTCCCAAATTTTTGGAAGAAGCCCCCAAAGGATCCAAGCATTTGAGCCTTCCCATGGAACCAACATTGAGGGAAACTTTTCAGGAATATGACTGCCATATCTTTGTGATCAGCGTAGGAGCTGTTGTGAGGATGATCTCTCCTTTATTAAAGAATAAGAAAGTAGATCCTGCAGTTTTATGCATAGATGATCAGGCAAAATTTACCATCTGCCTTCTATCAGGACATGTAGGAAGAGGAAATTCTTTCACTCAAAAGATTGCAGATCATTTGGGCAATATCCCGGTGATCACTACCGCCTCGGATGTATCTGGAACCTTAACAGTAGACATACTGGGAAGAGATTTAGGCTGGAGCCTCGAGGACCAAGACAGGAATGTAACTAGAGCCTGTGCCGCAGTGGTAAACGAAACTAAGGTCCTATTCGTGCAGGAAACCGGGGAGCCGAATTTTTGGCCCTTAGAGAAGGCTTTGCCTAAGGGCGTAGAATATTCTCTGGATTTAGAGAATGTAAGGCCTCAAGAATATGAGATCCTTTTGATCGCAAGCGATCGAACAGATATAAAATCAAATGATCCTGAAATATATGATAATTCTGTAATATACAGACCTAAATCCCTTATTTTAGGACTTGGTTCGGACAAAGGTATCTCAACTCATGCAGTAGAAAATGGGATCCGAAAAGTATTAGAAGAAAATCAACTTTCCTTTCAATGCATAAAAGCAATTGCAAGCGTAGATGCAAAGAAAGAAGAGCAGGCTTTCTTAGAGATCAGTAACAAATTCGGATGGGAATTTATAACCTTCCCCGCTCAGGAACTAGACAAAGTAGAAGGCGTTTCTGAGTTCTCAGAAGCCGCAACCAAATATGTAGGCACAAGATCAGTGAGTGAAGCCGCCTCCTTACTTCATTCTGGCGCAAAAGAACTCTTAGTTCCTAAGCAAAAATACAAAGAAGAAGATGGCAAAAACCTGACAGTTGCGATCACTCGGATCCCCTTCTCTGTTCGAAGAGACATCACTCCCATAAAGGAAGGGATCCTTCTATGAATGAAACATCAGGAAAACTGAATATTGTAGGCATAGGACCAGGAAATGATGAACATATTACTCCTGCAGCACTTGCAGCAATTAAAGAAGCCGATTACGTAATCGGCTATACCACTTATATCAATCTAGTGAAACACCATTTAGGCGGGAAGCAAGTCACTCGCACTGGAATGACAGAGGAGATCACCAGAGCACAGACCGCCGTAGACACCGCAAGATCGGGCAAAACCGTGACCCTAATTTCTTCCGGAGATGCGGGCGTTTACGGAATGGCAGGACTTGTATTCGAAGTCTTACGTAAAATAGGTTGGAAACGTGGAGATTCTCCTGAGATCAAAATGGTCCCGGGAATTACTGCGGATAGTTCTTGCGCCTCACTTGTAGGGGCCCCTTTAGTTCATGATGCTGCGCGAATTTCTCTCTCCGATCTATTAACTCCTTGGTCCGTAATTGAGAATAGAATCGAAAGTGCTGCGAAAGGAGACTTCGTGATCAATCTTTATAACCCTGCTTCGGGTAGAAGGCAAAGACAGATCGTCGAAGCGGCTCGCATTATAAAAAAATACAGACCTGGAAGCACTCCAGTCGCACTTGTAAAGAGCGCATATCGTAGACAAGAAACGGTTCAATTTTCAGACCTAGATCATTTTCTCGAATTTGAGATCGGGATGAATACTACTGTGATCATAGGCTCTTCACAATCCTTCGTGTATGAAGGCTTCTTCGTCACTCCAAGAGGATATGGAAATAAATACTCACTGGAAGACGGCTCAGTAAAGCCCGGTCAAACAAGAGCGATCTCTCTAAGAGTAGAAGGAGATTTAGCAAGTCGTCCCTTAGAGAACGGGCCCATTCCAAGTTTAAATATTACTAAAATACAAGGCGCTTTTATCCGAACGAATACAAGCACTTTCGAACAGGATGATATCGAAGAAACTAAGGCGGATTCTTCCGTTAAAAACGCATTGTCCGCCTTGGAATTCTTAGAGCCGATCCGTACAAAAAGCAATCCTGCCAGAGAGATCGATACCGAAGAAGAATTTTCTCTGATCGGAAGAATCGGAGGAGCAATTGTTTTCAAAAACGTAAACAGTTTCTACCTGATCGGCAAATTCAAGCAACCAACAGATCTAAAAGAATTCGGTTTTTACGATATACCGGAACAGGAAAATAAACTCGTAACCCTCATCGCAAAAGACGAAGAAATAGTCGATAAATTGAAATTCGACGCTCTAATCTCTTTGCCAAATAGTACAACTCCGGAATTTATATATGATCTTTTTGTCATATACAGAAACTCTTCCGTAAGTGAGCGCCTATGGAACTACGTATTAGATAATAGCAATAAGATCCAATGGAAAGGAACTGAGTATGTAGACGCTCGTTGGCTCGGAAATTCTCCGAAGCAAGTCTGGTCCGTTTTTAGAGAAACTATTTTAAAATGTTAGAAAGAATATGAAAGTATACATTATAGGAGCCGGTCCAGGAGATCCGGAATTGATCACGATCAAAGGAGCTCGTTTGGTAGAGACCTGTCCGATCGTTTTATACACAGGCTCGCTCGTCCCCACCAGAGTAATAGAAAGAGCCAATAAAGAGGCACTCGTATTAGATTCTTCTAAAATGACCTTAGAAGAAATTATATCTATCATGAAAGATGCATACGAAAAGGACCAAAATGTAGCTAGGGTGCATACTGGAGATCCTTCCATCTTCGGCTCCACCGCAGAACAGATGAGAAAATTGGATGAATTAGGGATTCCTTATGAAATAGTTCCCGGAGTATCGTCATTTACTGCGGCCGCTGCCATGCTCGGAAAAGAGCTCACACTTCCTGAAGTTTCCCAATCCGTAGTGATCACTAGGGCAGAAGGAAGAACTCCTATGCCCGAAAAGGAAAGGCTCTCTAGCTTCGCATCCACAGGTGCCACACTCGTCTTCTTTTTAAGTGTTTTACATATTCGTAAATTGGTAGAAGAGCTGACCCCGTATTATGGAGAAGATTGTCCTGTTGCAGTTGTGCAAAGAGCCACTTGGCCGGAGCAAAAAATCATCACTGGGACTTTAGAGGACATCGCCCAAAAAGTAAAAGAAGAAAAGATCACAAGCACCGCTATCATCTTTGTAGGAAAAGTCTTAGACTGCCATGATTTTGCGGACTCCAGACTGTATGCCTCCGACTTCTCTCATAAATTCAGAAAGGCAAAGAAAGGATAAGCCGCGCATGGAATCGAGTAAGACCAAGAAAGGCTTGGTCATAGTTCATACAGGACCCGGAAAAGGAAAGACAACTGCCGCCTTAGGGATCCTATTTAGAGCCTTAGGTAGAGGGATCAAATGCGGAGTCGTGCAATTCCTAAAGGGAAAATGGGAAACAGGAGAAAGAAAATTTGCGAAGACGATCCCTGACCTAGACTTTCATGTAATGGGGCTCGGATTTACTTGGGAAAGCGATGACTTGGATAGGGACAAGGAAGCGGCAAAATCCGCCTGGCAAAAATCTTCCGAAATGATCTTATCCGGAAATTATAAAATCATAATATTAGATGAGATCACTTACGCATTTCATTACGGCTGGCTTAATGTGGAAGAAATCGTAGATGTACTTCAAAAAAGGCCGGAAGATGTCCATGTTATCATCACAGGAAGGAATTGCCCAACAAGCATTACCGATCATGCCGATCTTGTCAGTTTCATAGAATCACGCAAACATCCCCATGAGAAGGGCATACCTGCTCAGATCGGGATTGATTATTAGAATAACATGATGAATGAAATAAATATTCCACGCATTCTAATTTCCGGAACAGGAAGCGGAATCGGTAAAACAACACTGGTAGTCGGACTTACAAAAGCCTTGCAAGCAAGAGGACTCAAGGTCTCCGTCTTTAAATGTGGACCAGATTATCTGGATCCAACCTACCATTCCCTTGTAAGCGGAAATACATGCCAAAATCTTGATGGATGGCTAATGGGAAAAGAAAGCGTTCTTTCCAGTTTTGCAGAAGCCTCTCATTGCTCAGATATTGCTCTCATAGAAGGAGTAATGGGACTTTTCGACGGACATTCCCCACACTCGGATATAGGCTCTACTGCCGAAATAGCAAAATGGCTGCAGGCACCTGTAATCGCATTAATCGATGCTTCCGGAATGGCGAGAACGTTTGCAGCCATCGCGACAGGATTAATAAATTTCGACCAGGAAGTTCTCATAAAAGGATTCATAGCCAATTTCGTCGGAAGCGAAGGACATACCTCTTTGCTAAGATCGGCGCTCTTACCTACTCCTCTCTTAGGTGGACTTCCAAAAGCGCAAGACCAATCCTTCCCGGAAAGACATTTGGGATTACACTCTGCAACAGAGGAGATCCTAACCGAAGACAAATTGTCTTTCTGGCAAAACATTTGCGAATCCTATTTAAATATAGATGATATTCTTGACTTAGCAAAGAAGGCTTCTCCAATCCCGATCAAAGAAGAAGAAAGAAAAACTGCGAAGACACCCAGCTGTAAGATAGGAGTCGCTAGAGATAAAGCATTCCATTTTTATTATAAAGAAAATTTAAGAAGATTAGAAGAATCCGGAGCCGAGCTCATCTATTTTTCCCCAATCGAAGATAAGAGTCTACCGAATGTGGACGGTCTGTATTTGGGAGGCGGATATCCCGAACTTTATGCGTCTTCTCTTTCCAAAAATTACGATCTATTGCATGAAATTCGGAACTTTGCTAGATCTGGAGCTCCAATTTATGCGGAATGCGGCGGGCTCATGTATTTATCCAATGAAATTCAAGACCTACAAGGAATTTCTTATCCAATGTTGGGTCTCGTCCCCGGAAAAGCGGTTATGGGTCCTAAGTTAAAGGCCTTAGGTTATGTGGAAGTGCATACCGAAAAAAACACTATCCTGGGAGAAGCAGGAATAAGATTCAGAGGTCACCAATTCAGATACTCTGATCTCTTATTAGAAAATCCTAAAGACGAATTATTTTCTTATAAAATACGAAAACGTAAAGCAGATCTAACTTCTTCCGAAGGATATACAGTCGGAAATATACTAGGCTCTTATGTGCATGCTCATTGGGCTTCCAATCCTTCTATCCCGGAGAACTTTGTGGAATCTTGCAAGAGGTTTCGAAAATAATGCCCTTCTCCGATTCCATATTAAACATATCCGAATCTTGGTTAGAGCTCTACCTATCAGAACCACATCATTCTTTAAGTTGGGCGGTGGTGGGGGGCGGTTGGCTCACGGTAAAGAAAGCATACTGGTTGCGAGTAACAAACTCAGATCTGAATCCAGAAACTATTCCAGAGGAATTCTACAGGTCCCGCCTCTCCGAAAAAGAAGAGAACGAAGAAGTTCTTGGATTTATGACAAGCGCCTCCCTTTCCGATCATTCAGTAATTATTCAAAGCAAAGAAGGCATGCATGTTCGATGCATTGCCACTGTAGGACTTGGAAATTCTGTCAGAGTTGGAGATCCTCCCAACATTCAGAAGAAGATTGGTACGATCAATATACTTGTGCAAACCTCAGAACCTCTTACTCTTTTAGCAAGCTTAGAAGCAATCTCAATCGCATCAGAAGCAAGAACATTGGCAGTGTTAGAGGCAAAAATAGAGAGTAAAGCAGGAGAAGGTCTTGCAACCGGCACCGGAACCGATTGCATCGGAATACTTTCCCCGAGTCGTAAAGAACAAATTGATTATGCAGGAAAACATACTGTCTTCGGTCATCTCATCGGAAGCGCAACCTACCAGGCAGTAAAAATAGGAATACAAAACTGGAAACAAACCAGGAACGCATTTCAAAAGAATAATATATCAGGCAATGTACATCAATGAAAAAAAATATCTGCCTTTTGAGACATGCAAGCATAGACCCGCAATATCATTCTCGCTATATTGGAAAAACAGATTTAAGTATCTCCGAGCAAGGATTACTCGAAATTGAAAGAGTAAAGGAAGTGCTTCCATCCAAGTTTTTGGAAGGGAAGGTATATCTTTCCCCTTCCAAACAATGCCTTGAAACTTATAATGCGTTAGGGAAACATGAATACACAAATCCTGAACTCAAGGAAGAATTGAAAGAATTCGATTTTGGAGATATAGAAGGCCATCGACTCCAGGATCTTACAAACGAAAACCTTTCCCAATTTCAAGAATGGGGAAACTTCCACCCTGAATTTCATTTTCCGAATGGAGAGAAAATACTTAGCTTCACAAATAGAGCGGAAAAGTTCATAAATCTAATACGATCTTCGGAAAATAAGAATATTCTAATAGTATCACATGGTGGCATTCTTTCTCTTCTACTATGCATATTCTTACGACTCCCCTCTTCTTCTTATCTTAATTTCCAGATACTTCCTTCAACTATTGTTCTCTTAGAACTGTATCAGACTGGACAAGTGGCTCTGACCGGATTCATTCGATGCAATTCCCAAAGGAGATGCGAATGGCCAGGATGATCTTCATAAGCGGAGGCTGCAGGAGCGGAAAAAGTAAATTCGCACTGGAACAAGCCGGAAAAGAAGAAGGAGAAAAAATCTTTCTCGCTACCTGCCCCAATATTGATGAGGAAATGAATTCCAGAATAGAAAGACACAAACAGGAAAGAAAGGGCTGGAGAACAATAGAAGAAGAGATCGAACTCTCTCAAATTTTCTCAGACTTACCTCCTGGTTCCGTAATCATCCTAGATTGCCTAAGTTTATGGATCAATAATCTAATGTACCGGTCAAGTGGCTCTTTAACACAGGACGAAGTCCAAGCTCTCAGTCTGAATCTCGCCAACTCTATCCAAGCATCCAATGCAAAATCAGTTTTTATCGTCACAAACGAAGTCGGCATGGGATTAGTTCCGGAAAATAGAGAAGGAAGAACATTTAGAGATCTATTAGGAATTTGTAATCAAGCAATCGCTCTCTCTTCTCAGGAAGCGTATTTTTTAGTCAGCGGGCTTTCCATTTCGCTAAAGCCAAAACCGGAGAATGCAATATGAGCGAACAAGAGCCTAAGCACGGGGGAAATTTAGAAAGAATGGCCAACCTCGCGGGAGTTTCTTCTTCCGAGATTTTAGATTTTTCAGCCAATCTTAACCCTCTAGGATTTCCGGATTGGGTTCGGCCTCTCATCCATTCCAAAATAAGCGATTTAGCCTTTTATCCGGATCCGAACTATACACAGACCAAGAAAGCGCTGCAAGAATTCTGGGACATTCCTACAAATGAAATCGTGTTGGGAAATGGAGCCTCCGAGTTAATCTACGCCTTTCCCAAAATATTGAATTTCGATCTGGCAATCCTTGGTACGCCTTCCTATTTAGATTATAAAAAGGCAATAGAGATAGCCAATATTCCCATCCGTTCCCTTGAGTTCAAAAAGGAAGAAGAATACAATTTCAACCCAATCGAATTAGAAGAGATTCTGTTAGAAAATAAAAATCGATCGAACCTAATCATTCTCGGTCATCCGAACAATCCTACTGGAAAATTATTAGATAAAGATTCAGTAATCAAGATTGCAAGCGCCCATCCGAATTCATTTTTCCTAATTGATGAATCTTTTATAGATTTTTATGGAGATGAGGCTTCTTTCAGAAAGCATAGGACTGATAATATTGCCGTTCTTTGGTCTTTAACAAAGATCTTGGCTCTCCCCGGCCTAAGATTAGGAGTGCTTCTAGCTAATCCGAAGATATCGGAACAAATATCCAAACAAATTCCGGACTGGAATGTAAATACGCTCAGCGCATCCGTATTAGAAAGGTTCGGAAGAGATAAAGACTTCATTCTAGAAACAAGAAAGAAAGTGTCAGAATGGAAGACTTCTCTCCAAGAGGAATTGCGCAAACTCGAAATATTTAAAGTTTACGCAAGCAATGCGAACTTTCTTTTATTAGAGATTCTAGATGATTTCATTTCTTCCGAGGATTTAACCCGAAGAATGTTAAAAGAATTCGGAATTGGAATAAGAAGCTGCGACAATTTTGAAGGTTTAGGAAAACATCATATTCGAGTTGCCATTAGAACTCCTGAAGAAAATGCAAGATTGATAGATGCATTCGCTTCCGTGTTCCAGAAGAAGAACAATCGAACTCCTAAAAACAAACGTAAGCCAGCACTGATGCTGCAAGGCACGGCTTCCAATGTGGGAAAAAGTATTTTAACGACCGCATTATGCAGAATACTCACCCAGGATGGCTTGAGAATCGCCCCGTTCAAGTCTCAAAATATGGCATTGAATTCATTCGTAACGTATGACGGAGCCGAGATCGGAAGAGCACAGGCCTTGCAAGCCCAGGCCTGCAAAATACAAGCCGATTATAGGATGAATCCAATACTCCTTAAACCTTCTAGCGAGAAAGATTCACAAGTCATTCTAAACGGAAAACCTGTGGATGCGATGGACTTTAGAGAGTATATGAAATTCAAGGCGAGCGCATTCAATGAAGTAAAGAAATCTTATGATTCTTTGTCGGAGGAATTCGATCTTGTAGTTTTAGAAGGAGCCGGAGGAATATCCGAAGTCAATCTAAAAGAGAAAGATATCGTCAACATGAGAATGGCCGAATATGCAAAGGCCAAAGTATTACTGATCGGTAATATAGATCACGGAGGAGTGTTCGGTTCTTTTGTAGGAAGCATGGAGACACTCTCAGAATGGGAAAGGAAACTTGTCGCCGGATTTATTATCAATCGATTCAGAGGAATAAAGCAGCTTTTAGATCCTGGGATACAGTATTTAGAAGAAACTACCGGAAAGAAAGTCTTCGGCATTGTCCCTTTTTTAAATCATCTAGGACTTCCGGAAGAAGATTCTTTAGAATTTAAATCCGGAAGTTTAAATGACAATTCTCCATTAGGAGACCGGATCGATATAGCTTTAATCGATACTCCCAGAATCTCGAATCATACCGATTTGGATGCATTACGGATTGAACCGGATGTAAGAGTCAGGATCGTAACCAGAAGAGAAGAGCTCGGATCTCCGGACGTGATCATTCTTCCTGGAAGTAAGAACGTAATCACAGATCTGGATTACTTAAAAGAATCAGGAATCTTCGAAGACATTTTAAATTTTCATAAAGAAGGAAAAACGGAGATCATCGGAATCTGCGGTGGATACCAAATGCTTGGACAATCCGTTCATGATCCTTTTAAAATAGAAAGCAATCGAGGATCCGCATCGGGTCTGGGATTGATTGAGATCCGCACAACCTTAGAAAAGGAAAAATATCTGAAGCAGACGGAAGGTTATCATCTTCCTTCTAAAAAGAAAGTGATCGGTTATGAAATACATCACGGGGTCACGCAGGCAAACTCCAATCTTCAGATCCTCTTTCAAAACTCTATGGGAGAGGCGATCGGTCATGAAGGAATTTCGGAAAATATATGGGGGACTTACCTACACGGAGTCTTTGACGAAGATGAATTCAGACGTTGGTTCTTGGATAGGATTCGAGTAAAAAAAGGAATGAGACCCTTCGAAAAGGTCCAAGCAAAGTATGAATTAGAGACAAACCTAGATCGATTGGCAAAGGAAGTGAGAGAGTCGTTGGATATGGATATGATCTATAGGATACTCGAAATCCAATGAATTCAATTTGGCTGATCCCTGCATCGATACTATTAGACTTGGGACTCGGAGACCCGCAAGGACTCCCCCATCCTGTGAGGCTTATGGGAAAATTTTCTCGTTTTCTGGAAAGAATAACAAGAATTGCAATCCCTTCTTATTCTTTCATAGCCGGACTTCTCACAGCAATTATCGTTTATTCAGCTTCATTCTTCTTGCCATGGCTTTTACTAAAATTGTTCTCGGAGATCCATCCTTTTCTAGAAGCGATACTTTCTGTTTTTCTAATATATACCAGCATCGCCTTAAAAGACTTAATCGACCATAGCAAGGAAGTTTATTTTTCTTTAAAAGAAGGAAATCTGCAAAAAGCAAGAGAAAGAGTCGGAAGGATCGTAGGAAGAGACACGGAATCTCTTTCCGAACAAGAAATCGTGAGAGCAACTGTCGAAAGCATCGGCGAAAACCTCGTGGATGGGATTACCGCTCCACTATTCTTTGCAGCAATAGGAGGTCCAGCCTGGGCTGTCTTATACAGAGCTATCAACACTTTAGATTCTCTTTTCGGATATAAGAATTCAACATACATTAAATTCGGTTGGACCTCTGCAAGAGTCGATGATCTTGCCAACTATATTCCAGCGAGGATCACCGCTCCTCTACTTTCAATCTCTTCCGGTTTGATTGGTTTTTCTGTGATGAGTTCTTTGCGAATCCTTTTTAAGGACGGCCGTAAGAACCCAAGTCCTAATTCGGGCCTTTCAGAAGCAGCTCTTGCAGGGGCATTGAAAGTCCAACTTGGAGGTAGAAACTACTATCATGGGATCTTAAGTGAAAAACCGAAGATCGGCGAGCCGAGGGAAGAATTAAGTGCTCAGAAAATCTTAGATGCAAACAAAATCATAGTGATCACTGCGATACTCACCTCCATCGTTTACTTAGTGGCGATAAAATTATTTTCCCATCTATTCGAATATCTACCATCTCTTAGAGTCTTTTCATCATGACACAACAAGAACGCCAATTATATATATTCAGACATGGAGAAACAGATTGGAATATAGAAGGACGACTCCAAGGACATAAAGAAAGTAAATTAAACAAAAACGGCATATACCAAGCAGAAATATTAGCAAAGAGACTAAAAGATATCAATTTGGAGATCCTCTTCAGCAGTGACCTATTGAGAGCAAAAGAAACGTCTTTGATTATATCAAAATTTTTGAAAATAGATGTAATTTACCATACTGGATTAAGAGAAATATATTCAGGAGAGGCACAAGGAATCCTCGAATCGGATCTAATTCATAAATTTGGCAAAGAAACATATTTGAAATGGAAGGAAGATGACAATGAGTCTGGATCATTCCGATTTCCTGGAGGAGAATCCAAGAAAGAAGCAAGCGATCGAATTTCTCAAACTGTAAAGGATCTAGTCCGAATTTATAATAAAACTAAAATCGGAATTTGCACTCATGGTTTCGTAATGAAACAATTTTGTGAAAAGTTTTCCGGCAAAACAATGCATGAAAGAAAGATCGAAAATTGTGAAATAAGAAGGCTTATCTATCTCGAACAAGAGGAAAGAATTTTAAACGTTTAATAATTCTTTAATCATCTAATTCAATTTTTTATTGTAAGAATATATTTCCCAAAAACTATGGACCTAACTTTTAGGATGAAGTTGGGTGCAAATCCCGCGCTGACCCGCAACTGTGATTCGATTTCCTTAGATATCGAAAAGCCAGATCTCCCTGCGAACTTAAACCTCGAGGATAGGTAATTCGCAATTCTCGCCTCGCACGTCCGTGCTATCGCGAAGGGCCCCAAAAGTTAAAATTCGGGGCTCCCGAACCAAAAGAATGACAAAGACAGAAACATTATAATATATAAATATATTTATATTATTTCAACTAACACATGTTAACTCTTTTAGGTTTCGGAATTTTCCCATGGAAACGGATGGAACAATGAAAAAACCTATATTCCGATATATCGGAATGCTAATGGTCACGTATTTTCTTAGCGAGATGCAAGGCACTTTGAACGCTCAGGATCCTGTAGATCAATCAGAAAAGAATAAGAAATCAGACGCTGAAAAACAAAAGCAGGAATTAGTTAAGAAGATCTCCGAATACAAACCGGATGCGATCGTGATCCGGGACAGAAGATCCAATCTTATAGGCATAGCCTCTTCCGCCAGTGAAGGAGTGGTAGGCTCAGACCAGATCAGAACGAGGCCTATCTTAAGAGCGGGAGAAGTAGCTGAGCTCGTTCCCGGAGTGATCGTAACTCAACATAGCGGCGGAGGAAAAGCGAATCAATTCTTTCTAAGAGGATTCAACCTGGATCATGGAACCGACCTGGCAACCAGCGTAGAAGGTATGCCAGTAAACAATCCAAGCCATGCCCATGGACAAGGATATACCGACCTCAACTTTCTTATTCCGGAATTAGTTGAGCAAATGCAATATAAGAAAGGGGTTTATTATGCAGACCAGGGAGACTTTGCTTCTGCAGGTGCATTCAATATTTCTTATTTTAAAAGCCTATCTAAAGGAATAGCAAATGTGGAAGGCGGAACTCTTGGCTATGCAAGAGCCTTAATCGCAAAATCCTATAAGGTTGGTCCAGGAGATCTATTGTACGCAGTAGATTCTTCACATAATGACGGACCTTGGGTGATCCCGGATAATTTACGAAAGGCAAATGGTGTATTGAGCTACTCTATCGGAGACAAGCTTAAAGGGATTAGCATTAGTGCAATGGGCTATAAGGGCTCATGGCATTCAACGGATCAAATCCCCAAAAGAGCAATTGCAGATGGAAAGGATCCCTATGATCCGAACTCCGACGGCTTAAGTAGATTCGAGAGCGTAGATAAAACGGATGGCGGTTGGTCGAATCGTGCAAGCGTCAATTTAGAGGCGCATCATATTGATAAAGACCATGAGGCAAAAACCCAACTCTACGGGATATATTACGATTTAAGATTATTCTCAAATATGACTTATTATTTGGACGATCATGAAAGAGGCGACCAACACGAACAAATGGACAGACGAACGGTAGTCGGAAGTAAATCTAGCTATAAGAGCATAAATGAAATCTTCGGATTAAAAATGGAGAATACTGTAGGACTTCAAATAAGAAGAGATTATATCCTCGACGGATTATTCCATACGGAGAGCCGCGCCAGATTAGAAACAATGAAGGAAGATAGTATCGTCCAGATGAGTACTGGGGCATATTATGAAAATAAAATACAATGGGCCAAGAAATTTAGAACCATCTTAGGTGTTAGAGGAGATACATACGATTTTAAAGTAGACGATCTTCAGACATTTACTTCCTCCAGAAGGATTGCCGCTATTTATAGTCCCAAAGGAAGTTTCGTATTCGGTCCTTGGCTTAAAACTGAATTTTATATCAGCGCTGGAAAGGGTTTTCATAGTAATGACGCGCGTGGAGTCGTGTTAAAGCAAAATCCAGCCGATCCGTTAGTAAGAACAAGCGGGGGAGAATTCGGATTAAGAACGGAGCCTGTGAGTGGCTGGCAATCCACATTCTCTATCTGGCAGTTAGATATGGACTCCGAGTTATTATTCACTGGAGATAACGCAACAACTGAACCGAGTCGTCCAAGCACGAGAAAAGGGATAGAATGGGCAAACTACTATTCGTTCCGATCCTGGTTGATGATAGATGCTGACTTTGCCACATCAAGGTCTAGATTCAGAGATACAGATCCTGCAGGAAATTATATCCCTGGATCGATCCGGAGCACATTCGCCTCAGGAATTACATTAAGAGATCTTGATGGATATTTTGGATCTATTCGAGTCAGATATTTCGGCCCCCGATCCTTGATCGAAGACAACTCAGAACATTCTGCGGCAAGCACTACAGTCAATCTTCAAATCGGAAAGAGTTTTGGAGAAGATTGGAATTTGGTTTTTGAAGTATTCAATTTACTGAATGCTAGGGTAAGTGATATAGATTATTATTACGCTTCTCGACTTAAGAATGAACCGGTGGGTCCGAATGATGGAGGTTACAATGATATCCACACTCACCCAGCCCTTCCAAGATCAGTACGTATTTCCGTTAGATCGACTTTCTAAACTTAGTTGATTATCTTTTCACCAAGTCCCGAATTACCAAGATATGGTCCACATCCACTTCTTGGATTTCGGGAAGAGTTTTAGTAATTGTAAGGACCTCAGTAGTCAAACCATTCTTTGATACGAGTAACCCATGAGAAGGAACCCCACGATTCTCTGAAACGTCCTCTAACTTGAAATCGTTCTCTTCCGATAGATTTTTAACTCTTAGAACTTCTTGCAGTGGCTTTCCAAGAGCTTCTTCCTCCATCCAACCGGTCATTTTTTCTGCAGCCGGATTCATAAAAGATATAAGACCGAGCGAATTAGAAGCAATAATCCCTTCTTCCAGATTCCTTAGTTCTTCGGAAACCATCCTTTCTTCTTCCATGAGCTCATGATCGATCTGGTATTTGTACAATATCAATTCAATGATAATCTGAAGTTCCCTTGTTTGGAAAGGTTTAAGAATATAAGCGTTCGGCTCCGTCAATTTAGCTCTTTGGATCGTTTGCGCATCGGAAGATGCAGTAAGATAGATAATAGGTACGTCTAAGAATTTTCGGATTCTCTTAGCAGCGTCTACTCCGTCCAAGTAACCGTTCTCTAAAATAATATCCATTAAGATCAGATCAGGTTGCATAGAAATTGCCTGCTTCACTGCCACTTCTCCAGTTGCAGCTATGATAGGCTCGGGATAGCCCATTCTGATCAAGCGTTGCTTTAAATCCTGCGCAACCAATCCCTCGTCTTCTACGATAAGTATCCTAGTATTTTTCATGCCCCCACCTTTTTAGAAGAAGGGTCCACGACGTCCTTCACATACTTCATGACAGTAGAAAGGAGCTTATTATAGACTTTTCTTCTCCTCTCCATTTTATGTTTATTTAATGCAATTTCTATCGCTATCTGCAACTCCTTCGTTTGAAAAGGTTTAAGTAAATAACCATAGGGCCTAGTACTTTTACTCCGTATCAAGGAAGCTTCGTCCGCATACGCAGTAAGGTAGATAACGGGAACGTCCGCCTTATCCGCCAACTCTTGAACGGTTTCTATCCCGTCATAATCTCCCTTTGAAAGCATAATATCCATCAGCATCAGATCCGGTTTATCCAGTATCGCCTTTTCTAAGGCTTCATTGCCGGTGGCAGCGATCTTTATCGCTGAATATCCAAGCCCAGAGAGCCGATTGAAAATATCTTTCGCTACGATATTCTCATCTTCGACGATTAAGATCTTTGCCTGGTTCGTAATCATCTTCGAACCCGACTTCTTTCCCTAAAGACCAGAGTGAACTTGGTCCCATTGCTCTTGTCTAAAGATAAACTTCCATCAATCTGATGTGCCAGAGTATTTACTAATTGTAAGCCAAGAGAATCGGTTTGCTTATAATCTACTTCCTCCGGAAATCCAACTCCATCGTCTTCTACCGTTAAAAAGTAATCTTCATTAACGATCTTGATAGAAATAGAAATCTTCCCTTGAGTCCTTTCCTTAAACCCATATTTCAAAGAGTTCGTAACCAATTCAGTGACGATCAAGCCGCAATGAATGGCAGTATCCAGACTCAGATGAACACGATCCGCATTTATCTCGAAGTATATCTTAGAGTTCACTCGGTATGTTCTCAGCAAATTCGTCACAAGGCTATTCAGATATTCTTTAAAATCTGTTTGAGCAAGATCCTCATTCTGGTAAAGGAGCTCATGGATCAAAGCGATAGACTTGATCCTAGACTGGGAATCTTGGAACATCTCTAGACTTCTTCTGTCAGTGATATAATTTCCTTGAAGGCTCAATATGCTCGAAACGATCTGAAGATTATTCTTCACTCGGTGATGTATTTCACGTAAAAGCACTTCCTTTTCACGAAGAGAGAGCCTGAGAGCCTCCTCAGCTTTCTTACGTTCCGAGATTTCCATAAGCAATTCGTTATTTACTCGATTCAATTCGGAGGTTCTTTCAACCACTCTCAGTTCCAGTTCTTCGTGACTTTGTCGAAGAAGTTCCTCCTGAATCCGCAATATCTTGTTTTTCTTATGTAGATCTACGAAAACGGATACCTTTGATTTAATAATCTCCGGAGCAAGAGGCTTAACTAAAAAGTCAACAGCGCCGAGAGAATATCCCTTAAACATACCTGTTTCATTATTTCCGTAGGCTGTTAGAAAAATAATCGGGATCCTAGAACATTTCTCCCTTTGTCGGATCATAGAGGCCGCTTCGAATCCATCTAGACCGGGCATCCGAACATCCATGAAGATCAGAGCAAAATCCTCAGGCTCTTTCAATAGCACCTTAAGAGCATCCTCACCGGAGTTGGCCTTGACCAAATTCAATTCAGGATCCTCTAGAATATGATCCATCACCTGCAAGTTATCCGGGTTATCATCTACTAGAAGCACATTTACTTTCATGACTTGCTCCATTCACCTACACAAGAGAATCCTAAGAAGAGAAAGCAAATGATCAACACTTACTGGTTTTGTAATATACTCAGTAGCTCCGGCCTCGATACATTTTTCTCGGTCACCTTTCATGGCCTTCGCAGTAAGTGCAAGGATAGGAAGTGATGCGAATTCAGGCATAGAACGGATCGTCCTCATCGCCTCATAACCATCCATGTCTGGCATCATTACGTCCATAAGAACGATCTCTATATCTGAGTTATTCCGAAGGAGTTCTATTCCATCCTTAGCATTCTCAGCATAAATAATTCGCATTTTATGCTGCTCCAGCATACTTGTAAGCGCGAATATATTTCGGATATCGTCGTCTACAATAAGGACTCTATGCCCTTCCAAAACCTGATCTTCCGATCGAGAGCTACTTCCAGTATCACCGTTGCTCTGAAATTCCATATCCTTCGGTTCATGCAGGAATATTTGAATCTCATCCAAAGATTTTTGGATCGTATCCGCAAATTTTATAATATTCGAATCGTTTAATTTATTTAACCTCTGAACATCTTTCTTACTCAACTTGGATTCGGAATAAAGAACGATCGGGGTCTTGGAAAACCCAGAATCATCCATTCCCGAAATAAGATCAAAGAAGGAAATGTCCGGAAGATTAAAACCTATGCAGACGCAATCTGCACCTTCCTTTCTAAGAAGATCTAAGGTATCTTTTCCTGAAGAAGTCACCAGTATCTTTAAGTCTTGGTAGGAAAGTTGCTCTTGTATATTCTGAAGCTCCTCCTCTGATAGTCCAGATACCAAAAGAGTCTTCTGACTTTTATTCAGATACTTTCTGATCTTTATGAATGCTTCATCTAAAGAGGCATTCGGAACAGGTTTCGTAAAATGAGAGATTGCTCCAGTTGACAAACTCCTCTTCCAATCATTTTCACTCGAGAATACTTGAACCGGAATATGTCTGAACCTAGAGTTTTTCTTTAGCCAATTCAAGATCAGCCATCCGTCCATATCGGTCAGTTGAAGGTCCAGCAGAACGGCATGCACATCGGTATCTTGCAAAACCGAAATTCCTGTTTTTCCGTCCAAAGCTACAACGCTTTTGAAACCGTTTATCCTCGCAGAATCCATTAGTCTTCTACCGAAGACCTCATCATCCTCAATGATCAGGATCTTCTCATCGAATTCGTTCGGTATCTCTTCTTCGATCACCCTTTTAGAAGTTCTAGACTTGGTCCAAACATAGGAATCGGTGAAAATCTTAGAGAATGGAGCAGCCTTCTCTATCTGTTCAGTTTCTTCCCACTTAACAGGATCCTGGTCCACTTGCGCTTCTTCAGTAGGTATATAATCCAGTGGAAGATATAAAGTGAATATACTTCCTTCCTCCGGCGTACTCTCCAATCTCAACTCACCGCCCAAGAGACGGGTGATTTCTTTACTGATGGAAAGGCCCAGACCAGTACCCCCATATTTTCTACTCGTACTTCCGTCCGCTTGTCGGAAGGCTTCGAAAATCAGACTTTGCTTCTCTGGAGGAATTCCTATACCAGTATCTATCACGGAGAATGCGATCGCATTGCCTGCTTGATTCAATATCCGATGTTCAGCACTCCAACCGGAAGTCGCAGGAGCGATCTGCAAACGAACCTCTCCTTTATGAGTAAATTTGAATGCGTTTGAAAGAAGATTCTGAAGGATCTGCTGCAATCTCTGCAAATCAGTAGTCATTCGAGGAGGAAGCTCGGAGCCGATCTCCACGTAGAATTTCAGATCCTTATTTCGAGCGCTTTCTCTAAAGGAACGATCCAAATATTCGGCAAGTTCTCGAATAGAAACCGAATCCAGATCCACACTCATCTTACCTGATTCAATTTTAGAAAGATCTAATATATCGTTAATCAACTGAAGAAGATCGTTCCCTGAGCTATGAATTGTCTTGGCGTATTCTATTTCTTTAGAGGAAAGTTTCTTATTCCCATCCTCGTAAAGCAAACGTGACAAGATCAACATATTATTCAAAGGAGTCCGCAACTCATGAGACATGTTCGCCAAGAATTCGGATTTGTATCTGGAAGTTAAGGCCAGCTGTCTTGCTTTCTCTTCCAAGGAATGTCTTGCTTGTTCCACCTCCTCGTTTTTACGTTCCACCTCATGATTTTTCTTAGCAAGCTGCCTTGCTTTTTCTTCCAGCTCTTCGTTCTTTTCCTGTAACTCTTCCCTTTGTTCTTTTAACAACTCTTCTGAGGCCTGCAAGGAATTTGCCTGTTCTTCCAATCGTTCATTGGTTTGGGTCAATTCTTCCTGTCTACCTTGCAACTCTTCCGTCAATGTTTGAGATTGTGTCAGAAGCTCTTCCGTTCTCATACCGGCAGCAATCGTATTCAATACGATCCCGATACTTTCCGTTAATTGATCCAAGAAATTCAAATGAATCGGAGTAAAGTTCGAGAAGGAAGCAAGTTCTATCACTGCCTTCACTTCTCCTTCGAATACCACCGGCAATACGACTATATTAGAAGGAGCTGCTTCTCCTAAAGCGGAACTTACCTTAATATAGTCTGAAGGAACTTGCGCTACGAGGATCCTCTCCTTCTCTAAGAAGCATTGTCCGACCATTCCTTCTCCTGGAAGGAATCGATTGGAGACATTCTTTCTCTCTTGGTAAGCATAACTCACCAGAAGTTTAAGCAAAGAGCCCTCTTCCGTATTCTCAGTAATGAAGAATGCTCCGTGCTGAGCAGAAACAAGAGGGGCTAACTCAGATAAAATAAGTTTACTGACGTTTACAAGGTTTCTCTGTCCTTGCAATAGCCTTGTGAATTTAGCAAGGTTGGTCTTTAACCAGTCTTGCTCCGTGTTGATACGAGTCGTCTCTCTAAGATTTCGGATCATTTCGTTAATGTTATCCGATAAGGCTGCCACCTCTCCGGCCGCCTTCACTGTAACCATACGGGTCAAGTCCCCTTTAGTCACGGCAGTAGCAACTTCCGCGATCGCGCGCACCTGTGTAGTCAAGTTACTCGCAAGCTGGTTCACGTTATCCGTAAGATCTCGCCATAGACCGGCGGCCCCAGGAACACTCGCTTGTCCTCCCAGTTTTCCTTCGATACCAACCTCTCTTGCCACAGTAGTCACCTGGTCTCCGAAGAGTCCCAAAGTATCGATCATGTCATTGATCGTATCCGAGAGTTCTGCGATCTCTCCCTTCGCTTCCAAATATAACTTTTTCTTTAAGTCTCCGTTCGCTACTGAAGTTACTACTTTTGCAATACCACGCACCTGAGTGGTCAGGTTATTCGCCATGAAGTTAACACTATCTGTTAAGTCCTTCCAAGTCCCTGCAACCCCTTGCACATTTGCCTGACCTCCCAACTCACCTTCAGTTCCCACTTCTCGAGCAACCCGGGTTACCTCAGATGCGAAAGAGTTCAACTGGTCCACCATCGTGTTGATCGTATTCTTGAGTTCTAGGATCTCTCCCTTAACATCCACTGTGATCTTCTTGGACAAGTCACCTCGAGCAACGGCTGTAGTTACTTCTGCAATGTTACGCACCTGGTCGGTAAGATTGGAACCCATGAAGTTAACACTATCTGTTAAGTCCTTCCAAGTTCCCGCAACTCCTCGAACGTTTGCCTGACCCCCAAGCTTTCCTTCAGTTCCCACTTCTCGGGCAACCCGAGTTACCTCAGATGCAAAAGAGTTCAACTGATCCACCATCGTGTTGATCGTGTCTTTCAGTTCTAGGATCTCTCCTTTAACATCCACTGTGATCTTCTTAGATAAGTCTCCTCGAGCAACTGCTGTAGTTACTTCTGCAATGTTACGCACCTGACCAGTGAGGTTAGATGCCATGGAGTTCACGCTATCTGTTAAGTCCTTCCAGGTACCGGCAACTCCTCGAACGTCTGCTTGGCCTCCAAGCTTTCCTTCTGTTCCCACTTCTCGAGCAACCCGGGTTACCTCAGATGCGAAAGAGTTCAACTGGTCCACCATCGTGTTGATCGTATTCTTGAGTTCTAAGATCTCTCCCTTAACATCCACTGTGATCTTCTTAGATAAGTCACCTCGAGCAACCGCTGTGGTTACTCCCGCAATGTTACGAACCTGGCCTGTAAGGTTGGATGCCATGGAGTTCACACTGTCTGTTAAATCCTTCCAAGTTCCCGCAACCCCTTGCACATCCGCTTGTCCCCCAAGCTTTCCTTCCGTTCCTACTTCTCGAGCAACCCGTGTTACCTCAGATGCTAAAGAGTTCAACTGGTCCACCATCGTGTTGATCGTATTCTTGAGTTCTAAGATCTCTCCCTTAACATCCACTGTGATCTTCTTGGATAAGTCACCTGTTGCCACTGCTTTGGTAACCTCAGCGATATCCCTCACCTGGCCGGTTAAGTTCCCAGCCATGAAGTTAACGCTATCTGTTAAGTCTTTCCAGGTACCCGCAACACCTCGGACGTCTGCTTGTCCTCCAAGCTTTCCTTCCGCACCAACCTCTCGAGCCACCCGGGTCACCTCAGATGCGAAAGAGTTCAACTGATCCACCATCGTGTTGATCGTATTTTTGAGTTCCGAGATCTCTCCCTTAACATCCACTGTGATCTTTTTAGATAAATCTCCTGTTGCCACTGCGGTCGTTACTTCTGCAATGTTACGAACCTGGCCTGTAAGGTTGGATGCCATGGAATTTACGCTGTCTGTTAAATCTTTCCAAGTTCCCGCAACTCCTCGAACGTCCGCTTGTCCGCCAAGCTTTCCTTCCGTCCCCACCTCTCGGGCAACCCGAGTTACCTCAGATGCGAAGGAGTTTAACTGGTCCATCATGGTGTTAATGGTGTCTTTCAGTTCCAGGATCTCTCCCTTAACATCCACTGTGATCTTCTTAGATAAGTCACCTCGAGCAACCGCTGTGGTTACTTCTGCAATATTACGTACCTGACCAGTCAAGTTAGACGCCATCGAGTTCACACTGTCTGTTAAGTCTTTCCAGGTTCCCGCAACTCCTCGAACGTCTGCTTGTCCTCCAAGCTTTCCTTCAGTTCCCACTTCTCGAGCAACCCGGGTTACCTCAGATGCGAATGAGTTCAACTGATCCACCATCGTGTTGATCGTGTCTTTCAGTTCCAGGATCTCTCCCTTAACATCCACTGTGATCTTCTTAGATAAGTCACCTCGAGCAACCGCTGTGGTTACTTCTGCAATATTACGTACCTGACCAGTCAAGTTAGACGCCATCGAGTTCACACTGTCTGTTAAGTCTTTCCAGGTTCCCGCAACTCCTCGAACGTCTGCTTGTCCTCCAAGCTTTCCTTCCGTTCCCACTTCTCGAGCAACCCTCGTTACCTCTGAAGCGAAAGAGTTCAGCTGGTCCACCATCGTGTTGATCGTGTCTTTCAGCTCTAGGATCTCTCCCTTAACATCCACTGTGATCTTCTTAGATAAGTCACCTCGAGCAACCGCTGTGGTTACTCCCGCAATGTTACGAACCTGGCCTGTAAGGTTGGATGCCATGGAGTTCACACTGTCTGTTAAATCCTTCCAAGTTCCCGCAACCCCTTGCACATCCGCTTGTCCCCCAAGCTTTCCTTCCGTTCCTACTTCTCGAGCAACCCTCGTTACCTCTGAAGCGAAAGAGTTCAGCTGGTCCACCATTGTATTAATAGTATTCTTGAGTTCTAAGATCTCTCCCTTAACATCCACTGTGATCTTCTTGGATAAGTCACCTGTTGCCACTGCTTTGGTGACCTCAGCGATATCCCTCACCTGGCCAGTCAAGTTAGACGCCATTGAGTTTACGCTATCAGTTAAGTCTTTCCATGTTCCCGCAACACCTCGAACGTCTGCTTGTCCACCAAGCTTTCCTTCAGTTCCCACTTCTCGAGCAACCCGAGTTACCTCAGATGCGAAAGAGTTCAACTGATCCACCATTGTGTTTACGATCTTAGCCGTTCTTAAGAATTCACCTTTTAAAGGACGTCCTTCTATCTCTAAGGACATGTTTTGAGAAAGGTCACCGCCAGCCACGGCACCAATCACTCTCATTACTTCCGTATTTGGCTGCACAAGATTCCCGATCAAGGAGTTGATCGAATTCATACATGCAGCCCAAGAACCACTTGCAGAAACTCCACTAATCCTTTGAGAGATTTTACCTTCTTGCCCAACCTCGTTACTGATCCGCTCGAACTCTTTCACCATTCGATCATTTTGATCAATAATATCGTTCAATAAGTCTGCGATTTTTCCAGCAATCCCGGTCTGGTCCACTGGCATTCGTTTGGATAGCTCGCCTCTTTTAAAGGCAGTCAGCACTTCCAAGAGTTGTCTTGGATTCAAAGATTCCTTATCAGTCAATTCGAGAGTTTTAGGATTTCTCATAGGATCACCTTGAGCAAAGAGGAAGAATAGAATTGGAACAGAGAAATTATGAGGCGTATAAAAAGAATAACAACAAAAAATACTCCAAGACTAAACCATATTACCTATGTTAAATGAATATTTTTCCTGTCACAGAAAGTGCTACATTTCACCTCCGAAAGATATAAGAAGAAAATAGAATTGTACAGGACCGAAAAGAAAACTATTCCAGCAAATTCTGGTCATACGCATATCGAACAAGTTCTTGCGTTGATTTTAAATTCATTTTTTCTAATATTCTAGAACGATAGGTATTCACAGTATTCACGCTTAAAGCAAGATCCTCCGCGATAACCCGAACACTCTTCCCCTTAACCAAAAGCATCAGGATCTGAAACTCTCTCTCCGAAAGGGTTTCATGAGAAAGTTTATCAGAAGGTCTAGCCAATTCTCGAACCAGGATTTCAGTAGCCTCCGGACTCACATATCGATTCCCAGAGATCACTTTCCTTATAGCTACTATCAGCTCTTCACCCGCGCTCGCTTTAGTGATATAGCCCGAGGCACCTGCTTTTAAAGCGCGCACTGCAAACCGATCCTCAGGATACATACTTAAGATCAACACTCGAGCATCCGGGGAAAGTTTATGAATATATTTTAATATATCCAAACCGCTCATAAGAGGCATATTAATATCTAAAATGATGATCTGCACCGGGTGGTGATTCAGAAAATCCAAAACTTGCTGGCCGTTTTCTGCCTCACACACAATATCAATATCAGATTCTTCGGAAAGAATCTTCTTCAAGCCCTCTCTTACCAACAAATGATCATCCGCAATTAAAGTAGAAATCATTGCTTTTCCTCCATCAATTCGTTACGCAGGGGAATTTTCACAACCACAGAAGTCCCCTTCCCCTTTTGCCCCAAAACGGTCAATTCTCCACCTAGCACGATCGCTCTTTCTCTCATGCCCACAAGTCCAAGAGATTTATGATCTTTGAGTTGGGTTTGGCTAATCCCTACACCGTTATCTTCTATTCTTAAAATTAGAAAATGAGCCTCTTCCTCCAAGGAGATGAGGATCCTGCTTGCATCCGCATGTCTGGCAATGTTCGTAAGGGCCTCTTGAAAAATGCGAAATAGCGCGATAGAGTATTCTTTGTCACCAGGAAGATTCTCCGCTTTAACACTCAACTCGCAGACAAGCCCAGTCCGTTTCTGAAAATCCTTACTGTACCATTCGATCCCTTCGATTAGTCCTAGATCCTCTAAGATCATAGGCCTAAGTTCGGTAGCAATTCTCTGCACAGACTCGATCGCAGTATCTGCCACCTTGATCATGGATTTTATATCCGAAAACAGGTCTACTGCCTCAGGAACCTTTTTCTGTATATTATTTTTTAATAATGTAATATCTATCTTAAGAACGGTAAGAAGTTGGCCGAGCTCGTCGTGAATCTCTCTTGCAACTAAAAGCCTTTCTTCTTCCCTTACTTCCTGAAGCCTGGCCGATAGTGCTCTTAGTTGATCTTGTGAGTTTTTAAGGGAATTCTCCGCTTCTCTTCTCTCAAAGACCCTTCCAATCAATGAACTAATATGAGTGATCGCTTCCAAGAAAGAAGGATCTGGAATTTCGAACTCGGAGAAGAATTCCAAAACGCAAACTAAGTTTTCTCGGACTAATACCGGAAGTGCAAACGAAGATTCAATAGCTGCTTGTATAGAAAGAGAAGATAAATCTCCTTTCAGATGATTCGAGATCTTCGCAGACCAAATCGGTTTTCTTTCCCGGCAAACCTTATCCGCAAACAAGGATCTCCCTTTAGAGAGTTCACTTCTAAATTTCTTTAGGAAAGCATCTTCTTCGCAATAGCAAATCGATGATAGATGCAAAGACCGACCTTCGTCGCTTAACAAATAGACTTGTCCCAGCTTCCAATTTCCTATCGCACATATACGATCTATCGAAAATTGAAGAATGGATTCTACATCATTGGCTTCATTTGCCGAGCTAGCGACTTGCTGGAGGAGATTTAGAATAGAGATCTTGCGTAATAGCTCTTCTTGTGTGTCTTTCTCTTCTATTTCACGCTTATCTCCCTCCGATCCCAGAGAGGAATCCAAAGAAGAAGAGGACACGATCTTAGAAATAGATTCGAGTTCTGCATTTGTATCGATGTTCGATATACTATGCACAAGCTGGGATTATCATGCTAAATTTACATCTTTCAACATGTTTTTCCCACCTAACGCAAGGGAGGATGAAAATTTCGGTATCGGATCTAGATCAAAATGTCTATCCAGATCCGATTAAAATCGATTTTTCGATCGAGGTTTCGAATCCTATCAAGCTAGCTTTGTATCGATATGGATCGGATTCGTTAAAGTCTTATGTACTGGACAAGCGTTTGCGACATGCAATAGTCTTTCTCGCTCTTGCTCGCTTAGATTCCCTTCAATCTTAACAATTCTTTCGATCTCTGTGTGATCGGTACCTTTTGTAAGATTTAATTCTACGGAGACATCCTTTAGATCCATCTTCTTTCGTTCCGCATACATACGGATCGTAATACTCGTACAGGCACCCAAGGCCAAAAGCAAAAGTTCATGAGGAGAAGGTCCTAAATCCTCTCCGCCATTCTCCTTGGATTCATCCGCAATCAATTCATGACCGGCAGCCTTCAGGATCGTTTTATAATTTTGTGATGTGCTTTCTACTTTTGCTTCTACGTCGCTCATAGAAGAGAAATGAGCCGTCATAAACGAAAAAAGCAATCGATTTTTAGGAAAGATAAGCTGGAAGAATTAGATGAATTAGAATCGGAAGGACAGAAAAGGAGAAGAATTGCGCGGAAGCAAAAAGACAAGAAAATCGGATGCGAAGAAATTCACATCCGATCTTTGATTAGTGACTACTGCACTGTAGCAACGGTCGGAGCTGCAGGAGTCGGCAAGTATCCGAGTGTTTTGTAACCGTCCGCTCCCAGATTGTATTTGATTTGGCCGGGACCAGATAGGCTCAAAGTATCTCCCTTCGTGGTAAGGAGATTGATCGTATCCTGATAGGTAAAGAGAGGATTGAAGGAACGAATGAGAGTAGCAAGACCAGCAACATGAGGAGTCGCCATCGAAGTTCCGTCGATCGTATTGTACACGTTTAGGATGTCCTTATCCATATAGTTAAAAGTGACAAGAACAATACGAGCACCATCATCTATATTACTAGAATCCGAGCTAAAGAAGAAACCGAAAGAACAGTTATTCCCCGCAGTACAATTCTTCAAGCTATATTCTTGGAAGCTAAGATTTAAGAAACCAGTATAGGCATCCAAAATATTACTGATATTTAATGGAGAAAAAGGATTATTTGTCCCTGCCTTATAGCCAACCAGTACCCCATCGTATAGATATTCAGTACTCAAATACGTATAAAAAGAGGCAGTTACTGCATCAACTCCTGCAGGAACCGCAATAGAAGTATAGGCATAGGAAGAGACATTATTATTATACGTGATTTCAGAACCTGTCCCAGTCAAAAAACAAGTATTTGGAAGTGCTAAGACTGAATAGACATTGGAACTTATCGTACAATTTGAAACTCCCCAAGAGGAACCAACCGAATTGGATGAATTACTCAAAGTCCAAGTGTTAAAGTCTGTTACTTGCACTGAAGTCTCTTGTCCTGCCCAAGTGCTTACAATATTTGTTCCAGGTGCAGCAATGTCCACGTTTGTCGTACCGTAATTCGAAAAACTTGCGAGTGCGTAGGCCTGGTCTAATGCGGCAATACATAATAGATTCGCTGCGGTGGAAGCGCATGGGTAAGTAACGCTGCTGCTTACAACCTCCTGTCCTGTCCCAGTTGCATCCCCATTTCCAGCCGCAACCACAACTAACGTGTCATACGTTAAGCCTGCATTGATAATTGCACTATCCAAAGCAGCATCGAAGCCTGGACCTCCCAGACTCATATTGATGATCTTAGCCCCATTGCGTGCTGCAAAATTGATCCCTTTCATAATATTGGATGTGCTACCCGAACCGACCGCATCCAAGACTCGGACCGGCATGATCTTAGCAGACCAGCAGATCCCAGTTACACCAGTGCTATTATTTCCTCTTGCTCCAATGGTTCCAGCCACATGAGTCCCATGTCCAGCAAGGTCCATCGGATCCTTGTCGTTATCTGCATAGTCATAACCGATGCATGCTCCAAGATTTCTTCCGGTATCAGTCACGCAGGAGGAACTGGACCACATATTTCCGACAAGATCCTCATGGCTATAGTTCACTCCCGAATCTACAACTGCGACGATAGTATTTGTGCAATCGGTAGAAATATCCCAGGCATGCTCCATATCCATATCATCTCCGACAACTCCCGGGTTATGAGTAGTATAATCTCCTGTCGCCACAGTTTGAGAGGTATTATGCAAACTCCATTGTTGGGCAAACTTAGTATCATTCGGTACTTGCGCAGTACTATGATAGATATAATTTGGCTGAGCGTATTCCACATTAGAAAGGCTTTTATAGGATTCGACCGCAGCTTCCACACTTTGGTTGGAAGCAATCTTCACTATGGCATGGCCTTTTTCCGAAATGGATTCACCTAACTCCCCTCCAACCGATTGGACCAAGTAGGAGTGCACCGCAGAATCAGAACCTTCTTTGAATTTAACAATGATCTCACCGGCCATGTATTTCCCGAGGAGAGCCTGTTTTTGTTTTGAATTTCCCAGAGAAGATACTTTCTTACCGGAAGGTATTTTGATCGTTTGAAAAGCTCTTAAGATGCTTTGGCCAAAGCCCCCTAAGAAATGCGTATCTTTCGCGAAAAGCATTCCGCCACCGGCCAAAAGAATTGTTAGAACAAGAGAAAGTAAAATGGATCGTTTCATAATTTTAGGCATATAATATCTTCTTACCGTTTAGATTTAGAATGTGACGCTTCCTGCGGAAGAAGCGGTTTCGGTGATTATGGTATTGCCGAATTTGGTAAACGGTAAGACCTTAAAATAGTACGTCCCTGAAGAAAGAGTAAATACAGTTTGGTTCGGAGTATACGTTCCACCGGAATAATTAATCGTATTACAACCAACTGCGGTCCCATCACTCGAACTTGTGAAAACGAAGGTAGAAACTGTAGAGTAACAGACCTTATATCCGCCCCCTAGAGAATTCACTGCTCCTTGCTTCAACGCCGGCCAGGTCACCGCTACATTCGTCCCACCTGGGGCGTTTAGGGTAACGTCGATCTCTCCGTCAGTCACGCTTGCTATGCGTAAGGTGGTAGTTATCAATCCTGTCGAGCCTGGATGAAAGACTACGCTGAATCCAACTGACTGATCCGGCTTGATCGTTAAAGTATCTGGCTGAAAAACAGTAAAATCAGTGCTGTTATCGATCGATATAGGATTCGATCCTAAAGTAAGATCTGCAGTCCCTACATTTTTCAAACGGAACACTTTCGTGAAATTCTCAGAGGTCTTGGTTCCTACAAAACTGACCGAACCGCCAGTGGTCGTGAGATCTATTCCATCAGAGGTCACTTGGATCTTAGGTCCTGAACTTGCAAGACCAGCTCCCTTTAGAGTAAACTTGTATTGGGAATTTGTTACGTTCGTAGAAAGAGAATCATTACTAGCAATGGTCAAAGTCTCTGAATACGTAGTAGCCGCACTCGGTGAGAAAGTCAGCGTCAGGTCCGTTGCTTCATTCACTGCAAGAGTGGATTTTTTAATTGTTCCAGTGAATGCAGTTCCAGTAAAGCTTACCGTCCCTATCTTTAAAGCACTTTGGCCGATATTTCTTACGGTAAGTGTCTTAACGGTGGAAGTAGTAGACTGGACTGCACCGAAGGCAGCAACGGATGGGACCGCAGTGCTGCCGTTAAAGTAAGATGCAATATCCACTGCGGAATTCTCATCCTTTACTTGTAACATTGGTACCTTCGTAGAAGTAGCACTAGCCACGAGTAAAACAGAGAATTTAGGAACATCCGCTTCATCAGAGTTGATAGAAAGAGTCGCGTTATGCGTTCCGTAATTGGAAGCTCCTGGTTTATAAACAATCTGAAAAGCTAAAGTTCCATTCGGAGCAAGAGTGGTATTTGTAGGTTGGATCGGAATGGTAAAAAGAGAAGAATTCGCTCCACCAATAGAGACAATAGGAGAACCACTAAGATTCACAGGATTCGCGTTCTTGTTCACGAGGGTTACGTTAATTATCTTTGCATCAGTAGATAACTGAGCAATCTGAGTCCCTAGATGAAGTCGATTTCCAGAAACATACTCTTCTGAATTATAGGAAATGACAAGACCATCAAATGAGTTTCCGTACTTGAACAATGGAACTGCCGCGCACTGTACGGTAAACAGGATGGAGAGGAAGGACAATATAGCTAAGATCTTTTTTTGTTTTGCTTGCGTAATTCGCATCATTGGAACACTTATCCCGATTGGTATACGATCAAAAAATAGAGTTATAGAACTCTATTCTTTCTAATAGTCTTTAATTTCCAGGGAAGAGTTTGGGGACACCATAATTCTAAGAAATAAGACTATTTTTGGAAAATTTGCGTCAATATTTCTCAAATTGCAATGAATAGCCCTTCCTGCTTTCAGATTTCTAAACGAAAAGAGAGCGATTTCATCCCCCAAGAGACAAAAATGGAAGGAGCTCTGCCTTCCGGTCTCTTAGATCCTAAGAAAAACGATCCAAGAATGAATTTAGCTCCACGTCCATGTAACAGTTTGGTCCCCATTTTTTTGCAGATCTAAAATAGAAAGTTTTGTAAATAAGTGAGAATTAAGAGACTTTTAGCCCCTCTTCCTTTAAATACTTCCAGCCTCAAAAAAATATTCTAAGAGGGTTCATGATGAAGAGAAAATTCGTTCAGCACTTAAGCGTGCTGGCAATCGCCGGGTTTCTTGCGGGCATGCAGATTGCGTGCAGTGATAAGAATCCAGGAAGTGGTTCTGAATTCGGTGCATTGGCAAGTGCCTTGTCATCGCTCGGAAATGGTAGCGGTTTACAAGGTTTACTGGGGAATAAGACTTCTTCCGTTCATGCGGCAAGCAGTTATTTCCATACGGAAATCTATCCTCCCCACTGGCTGCAATGGACCACCGATGGTTCCGCACCGATCCAAATGGATGGCCCTTTCTTAACTCAAGGTTTACGATGCAATGGTCGCTATTGTGATGATGTAAACTTACTAGCAACAGAAACTTCTTATACACAAACCAATAGTTGGTGGACCGATTATTTTTCGGAAGAAGGAACCAATTATCGGATCTGCGACAATAACGGATTCGTGACCGGTATCCAGTGTAGTGGAAGTTATTGTGATAATGTTTCTCTACGTTGTTCTCAATTGAACAATAGCGGAGTCCGTACAGGTTGCTATTGGACAGCTGGAGTCTCGGAAGAAGGTGGCGGCAAATTTGTTGCTCCTCAATCCATGTATGTTGCCGGTGCAAGTTGCAACGGTCGTTATTGCGATAATATGTCGTTGTATCTTTGTCAGGCAGACAATGGTGGACCTAGCTTCGATATGGATGCGTTAGCTCATCAATACGCTCCTCGTTTGAGATTCGATCAAGAGACCACTACTGGATCTGGTGATTCTAGCAAATGCTTTCCAAGCGATGCAGGATATTATTATACTCAGAGAGCTACCGGAGCAACTCCTCAATCTCTTTGCAATAAGGATTATTCTACCATCTCCAATAACCAAGTGCCTATCTATTATATGGCAAGCCAAGTCGGAACAAACTCTGTTGCGATCCGTTATTGGTTCTTCTACTCTTATCAAAGTACTTGTTTCCTAAGTTTCGGAAACCACCCAGCAGATTGGGAATCTATGGTCGTACTCATCGTGAACGGACAATTGCAACGAGTTGCTTACTTCCAACATGGTGGTTGGTATACAAGAGAACCTGGCAACTACGAGGTTGTAGGAGGAACTCACCCTGTGGGCTATGCGGGGAAGAACGCTCATGGAACCTTCCATAATTCGGGAGGATCCGGAGGTTGTCTGTATTTTGATGACTACAGAAATCCAGGCAGCGCAGATTACCACATGGATACTTGGAACAATCTCCAACTTCTCTCTCGAGGAAGCGGCTTTCCTGATTGGATGAATTGCACCGGAGACAGTTGTTTCGATGGTATCGGCCATCCGATCGAGCAAACAGGAGATCTTCGTTCTATGGGTGGCTGTGGAAAAGACGGATGCGGTTGGTCCTCTTTGGATGCAGACATTCCATTCCAAAATGATCCTACTGGAGCAGAATATTCCGCGATCACAGCTAAACATAGCGGAAGAGTATTGGATGTCCCTGGAGCAAGCACAAGCGACAGTGTGAACATTGACCAATTCTCGAATTGGAATGTGGACAACGAGAAATGGTGGTTAGAATCTACCGGAGATGGCTATTACAAGATCATTGCGAAGCATAGCGGTAAATGTATGGATGTGAAAGGAGCCTCTACTTCTGCCGGAATGAATGTGACCCAATATTCCTGCAGTGGAAATGCAAACCAAAGATTCCAATTGATACCATACAATGACGGATTCTATTCGATCCAAGCGAAGCATAGCGGTCAATGTTTGGACATCGCAGGAGCCGCGATGGGAGACGGTGGTCTTCTCATCCAATGGCCTTGTGCTTGGACAGATAACGAGAAGTTCAGCTTTACTCGCTAAGACAATGAAACGCTTTTTCGGAAGTGGTTGATAAGAATGCTACGGAGCTTCGGCTTCGTAGCATTTTTTATATGATTTCGATCCCTTCTCTGGATCATAAGCAATCTAAGAATACGATTTTTATTTTAGATCTTTAACAAAGGCAGTATGTTCGTATTGCCTCTTTCTTCTGCGATATTATATGGAGTTCGATTGCTTGCGTCTTTTGCAAGTTTATCAGCGCCTTTATTTAATAGAAATTTAATAAGGTCCTCGTTTCCGTTAAAGGCGGCGTAATGCAAGGCAGTCTTTCCTTCTTTATCAACAGAGCTCAATTTACCGCCATGTCGAACAACATTCTCTAAGATAGGCAGACTTCCTCCCATACAAGCGATCAAGACCGAGTTTAAACCCCTATAGTTTGCTAGATTCGGATTTGCCTGCTTCTCCAAGAGAAAATCGGAGATTTGGAATTTTCCGAGTAAGATCGAATAATTTAAGGCAGTGTATCCTTGTGTGCTTGGGACATCGATAGGAAATCCTTTGCTCATTAAATATTCTAAAAATGGAATATCATCTTTACCGGCGGCGACAAAAAAAGGAGTAATTCCTTTGTTCGACTTTGCGTCCGTACTCACTCCGCTTTCGATCAAATATCTGGCGATTTCTAAATTATTCAGTTGAATGGCCAAGACAAGTGGAACTTCTACCTCACGAGCCATTCCGTTCGGACTCATTTTAGCTTTTTCAACTAGAAACTTAACCGCGTAGATTGCGTTATTAAAAATGGCGATCGATAAAGGAGAGAAGCCCGGGTCTCCTAATACATCAAAACTTGCACCGGCTTTCTTTAATAACTCCAATGCGAATAGATTTTGAGTTTCGGCAGCATAATGGACCGCAGCAAAACCTATGTTATTACGAGCATTTATATCTTTTCCATCTCGAATGAATTTCGCAATCAGCTCTTCGTCATCTGCAAGGATCGCATAATGTAGAGGAGTGTTTCCACGAATGTCTCTTGTATTTAAAAGTTCCGGGTTTTCTCTTAATAAATTATATGTTCGGCCTCGATCATGATCTTTGATGGAATAGAAAAGACGATTGCTAGTGCAAGAAAGCGAAAGGATAGAGATCGACAGAATTAGGAATTTATACATAATACCCGCTCTTAAGGAAGACCCTCCTCCGACAATTTACGTTTCGAAAAGCCGGAGGAATATAGAAAATTCTTTTAAGGAGTGGAGTCTAACTTCTTCTTAGCCAAGGCAATGACTGTTTGAAATTCTTTCAGGCTCATTGGATTCTTGCGGCCCAATGGAGAATCTGATAGTTCACTATGATCATGACCATAAGGAACATTTTCCTTATGTAGATCGGCAGGTGTTAGATAGATCGTTTTAGATCCTCTTGTTACTGCAAGATAATCCGAGTCGTTTGTTTTCTTGGCGTGGTTCTCATTGTTCTCCAATTCAACATGACCTTCGCAGTGGCAGATCATTGTCATATCCTCAACCACTCCGGTATAAAAGGATGTTCCTCTGACTCCGGCAGTAACGGTCGGTGTATGAAGAGAAACTCCTTCTCCCTTAAGCAGCTTGCTTGTAGAGAGCCAAGTGCTTCCCTTCTCTTGGATAAATAGTTTTTCGTTTTCCTTTTCAGTAAAACGGAACTTAGAATTGGATTGAACCTCTACCAGTATGGAATTTTCACCGAAAGTAATGACCGCAGTAGATTTGTCCTCTGTCTCGACGACGTCTCCATTTTGCAGTTCTTGGTGAAGGCCGACCTTGATCTTTTGATCTCCTCTTTCTATGCTTACATTTCCCGATACGAATGTAACAATTCCTCTTTTTCGGTCCGACTTTGCTTTATCGCAGCCCAGAGAAAGAAATAGAGCAAAATTTAGAATAAGAAGTATCCGAAGCATCTTTTTCATCGTAAGAATCATCCTTGCGAAACCTATGTTTGTAGCTGGACCAAGTAGATTGCTTTCCATCTTTTAAATTGCAAATCTTTTATTAGCCCCTCGTTCATTCCTGTTCGTTTATCGTCCGTTTCCTAGCTCCTATCTTCAGACCCTTTTCCGATCAAATTCTGCCGTTTTGACTTTTTGATTTTTGAGAATGATTTGCCTGAATTCTTCTCTAGATGGGAAAGGATGTTTAAGGAATCATTACTAAAAAAGCAAACAACGATTAGTTGAAGGATCTTAACTATGAATCTCATTTTGCCAAACAAACTGAAACTGATCTTTAACTTAAGGACAAGATCCTTGCGCATTCCTGCGATTGCATTCCTCTTGTTTGTCTTCTTACTCAAATGCAATTCGGCAAAGGCACTCAATATTGATGCGAGTTCCTCTGTGATCGGAGCACTTCTCTCCGATGGAAACGTAGGTTTATTTTCCGGAACGGGAAAAGCCTCGGTCAAGGTTACTGTTACCGGATACCAAAACCTAGTGAGTAGCCCAATAAGCCTTACGCTTACGAATACTACAACGAGCGCTACTCAGGACTTGAGTGTTTCGGATAACGGAACCTTCTCCTTTACGGACGGGTTGGATCATGGCAATTCTTATTCGATCACTCTAAACGATTATACAAAAGGACAGTCCTGTTCTTTAACGGGAGATACTGGAACTGCAGGCTCTTCTTCTCCTGCGCTGATCGATTGTGAAAGAACTCTTGTCGTGGCCACTGTGGTAACTTGTTGCAGCTCCTCCGGACCTCCTATCGTACTTTATCCGATCAATCATAAGACAAGCCCTTTCACTATCGGGACTTCGGTTCCTATTTCCACATCCGCAACTTATATCCAACTCGATATGGTCTGGAACGGAAATAAATATTTTGTAGTGTGGACTTCTGCCGGGGATTCAGTATCCGGTCAATTCTATGATATAGCCTTAAATCCAATCGGTTCAAGCTTCCCTATTTATGCAGGTGGTGGAACTACAATCCGATCTCTTGCAGCCGAATACAATTCTCATTCAGATGAATTTGCGATATCCTTGTCCGATACAACTCCCGCGGTAAAATACGTTAGGCTAAATTCTGTCGGAACAGTTCTGAATTCAAATACTGTGGAAGCCTTAGGAACGGCTGTCGATTTTGGGAACTTGGATCTGGTTTGGGATGGAGTTCGATATATCGTTGCTTTCGAAGAACATAACCATCTAGACGTAAGCAATCATCTGGCAATCTTTAGTTTTACAACTGGAGCGGCCTCTCTTGTGAACCGAGCTACCTTAAGTACCGGGATCGGCATGGTCACTCCTTCTAATGGGGCATTTAATGGAGTGATCGGGGTCGCCTTTCCCAATCTTCTTAGGACTGCTACTGATACTTGGCTTTTCTATAACCAAACGAATTCCAGTGACCAACTCACTGTAACAGATGCGAGTTTGTTTGAATGGAAGAATTTTGTAGGATCTCCTACAAAAATAAAAGAGGATCTAAATCCATTCGCGTGTCCTCCTCAAACGGATGCCGCAAACGGACTCGAGTTCTATGTGCCTCATGCTGTGAATCTAGGTAATGAGATCCTCTTGAACTACGAGCTTCATTGCGAAGAGGCACTTTCAAGCCCATTCCTATTTGATAATATATTCCACATGCCAATCAACCCTACAAACGGTGCAGCAGGAACCTCCTCGCTTTATTCAGTCTCTACAGGGCATAACCAATCCTATGGAGCTTCCATCACTTGTAGGAAGGATAAATGTTATACGAGTATGGGAGCTTTTATAAATAATTTCTATCTGCTCGACCCTGCATTCAATGGGACTCCAGGAAGTTTCTTCCCGATTTCCTCCGCCAACCAAGCATTTACGACGGTAATTCGGTAAGTATTGCGTTAGTTGAAATTCCAAACCGTTTCATTCCCGATTTTGTAATGTTCATTTCCGGATGGAACGCTTTGGATCTTCTGTTTCATTAATTACTCAAACAAAAACGGATCGTTTGTTTCTTTTATATCAGATGTAACGCTGAACCATTATTATACGAAGGTTTTCCGGATGAAGAACTCGAACCGAAATACATTCTACTTTTCTAAACTCTCTCAATTGTTCGGCGCCAAAATTATCTGCCTGCTTCTTCCTATTTATTCAGTGATTGATTGCAATAATGCAAAGGCATTGAATATAGATGCGAGTTCTTCCGTGATCGGGGCCCTGCTTTCCGACGGGAGCATTGGTTTGTTTGCAGGAGGAAGTTCTCCCATCGTAAAAGTCACCGTAAGTGGCTACCAAAACCTCACCACTCAACCAATGAATCTGACATTGACTGACAGTACAGGAAGCGTCAGCGACCAAGCTCTCCAAATTACTGCAGATGGTTCTTATAGTTTTGCCACTCCTTTAGAAGCAGGAGCAGGATATTCAGTCAGTCTAGATAGCTTTACTGGAGGACAGAATTGCACTCTCACTGGAGGAACAGGAACAATCGGATCGAGCCCTTCTCCTAAGATTGTATGTGAGAGAAATCTTGCAATCACCACTCTTTATTTTGCGGGAAGTGTTCCCGTGGCCAGAGTGTTTCAGATCAACCAAAAGACCAAAGCTGTGGTCGGTACTTCTGTCTTTCTATCTACGGCTGCGGGAGTTCCTGTAGCCGATCTTATCTGGACCGGTACAAACTACCTAGTAGTCTGGACTTCAAGCGGTACAACGATCTCCGGAAAATTATTGGATTTAGATTTCACACCGATTGGTTCTAATTTCACCGTTGCTTCCGGGACTTCAATCGTAGGAGTGGCGGTCACTTACAATTCTAATTCTAACGAATATGCTGTGGTATTCTCCGATGCTGGAAACTCAAGTGTTCCTATTTCAGTGAAATACGTTAGGCTAGCTCCTGACGGCTCAGCGATCGGTTCTTCTGTTCTTGTAAAATCGGTTCTACCTGGAGTCGGTTCCAAATTCGGATATTTGGATGTGGTTTGGGATGGAGCAAAGTATCTCGTAGCTTTTGAAGACCATGATAATGATACTGATGATGCTCCCAATAATTTTCTAGATATCTACAGTTTCACTACGGGAACACCAAGCATAGTCGCTCAGATCTCCTTACAAAGCGGCACTGGAAGCACAGGACCTACTCTTCCAGTTGGATCTACCGGTGCTTCTTATCCGAATTTCCTTCGGACGGCTCATGATACTTGGCTCTTCTTTAATAAATCGAATGTGGATTTGAGCGATAAGACCATTGATTCCAGCCTGATGGAATGGAGAAATTCAGGAACTTCGGGAGCACAAATCGTGAAGGATACTCTACCTTCCGGTTGTAATCCTAATTCGACCGGTTTCCAGACTTACGTTCCTTCCGCCGCAAGCTTTGGAAACAAGATGCTTTTAGGATACGATTTACGTTGCGCTCAGGATTCTTCTGTTTTCTATTCCGTCTATCATGCTCCGATCAATTCTACAAGCGGATCTGCGGGAACTCGAACAAACTATTCCACTCCTACATTAGGAGCAAACTTTGTAATGGGAACTTCTGTAACCTGCAGGGCTTCCGGATGTTTTACGAGTGCCGGATCAGTCGGGCAAGGGATCTATATTTTCGATCCCGGCTTTAACGGCAACGTAGATACTTTCTATCCTTATATTACTGCTGCTCCTGGAAATGGTCCGGACTTCCCAATCTTTACGAGTATTCAATAATATTTTCCTTATATAAGGAAAATTAGAAATACATTTAGATGAAAGAAGGCGAACTGGATATGCAGTCGGTCAAATTAGGATTCAAGAAGAAATCCTTTTTTCTAGAGTATCTATTGTTTTTCTTTTTTCTATTCTCTGCAAACGCCTGCTATAAGCCTCCGCAAGCAAGCGGTATATTGGATTTCTTAAATCTCAAAACCAGTATAGATGCGATCAATACACCTGTAAAAGTATTTGTTCAGGTTTCAGGATTGAGCGGAGGAACTCTCAATATAGAGAACGATCTTACCGAATCTTTAGTGTTTACTGCGAATGGCACTCAACAGTTCCCCACTCTGGTGAAATATAGATCTGCGTACAATGTATTCGTCGGGAGTTTGAGCGGTGGAACTGTAACCCAAACCTGCCATGTCAGCAATCCGAACGGCCCAATCATCCTTCCCACCACTACAATCTTTATCACTTGCGGAGTCGTCTTCTATGATCTTTCCGTAAAAGTGCTCGGGTTGGATCCTAGCGTTGCCTCTACAACTCCGTTAGTTCTTCAGAATATGACGGATCAAATTTCATTTACATCGGATGGAACCAAAACATTTGCAACGCAGATCGGAGACACGGCGAGTTACTCTATCAGCTTTTTCTCCGTGCCGACAGGTCATACTTGCGCATTCATTCCGAACACCTCCGGAAGCGGAAATATTTCGGGCGGTCCTTTGACTGTGACCTTGGACTGCATTACTCCTTTAAAATATCTTCCTGCCTCCCAAACGCTTGGAAGTTCTAGCCAGATCAAGATCCAACTTTCCTATAAGGGAATCGATCCAGGAAGTTGTAGTTTGGATTTGGTTTCTTCTCCCGGTAAATTCAATTCGGCAACTTCTTCCAGTCCTCCTACCATTACCTATCCAAGTTCTCCGAACGATAATACGATTGTTCTCGTTCCGAATGGTCCAGACTTCTGGGGTCCAGGAGGAGAAAGCTTCGTGCAATTGAGCGGTTGCACCGGAGGAGGATTGCCGATCCAGAACGGAAGTCCGATGCTTTATAATTTCACTGCGATTACGAATATTCGTTTCGTGGATATCTCGGCCGGCTCAGACCTAAGTGGTTGCGGTGCATTAGGACCGCCGTCGGCTTACTGCGCGAGCATCGAGCAAGGTATCACAGAATGCGATGCGTTAGGCGCTCCTTGCTCTGTCTACGTTGCAGAAGGAACTTATATCCCAAGCGGCCAGATCTTCTTAGGAAATGTATCTTCTTTGATCGGAGGATTCGCTTCCGGATTTGGAAGCTTGGATCCAGATCCGGTAAATCATCCTACTATTATCCGTGATAATCGGACAAGCGGCTGCGGTACTTCTTTTGCAGATTTTTGCAGCGCGGTACTGGTCTCTTCTATCAGTTTGAATCCTTCTACACTCAGTCTGACGGTGAGCGGATTCCAGATCCAAATGAATTTGAACGCCGATTATTCGACAGGGATCCAAGTCCTGAACTCTCAATTCAATACAGGACAGATCAAGATCGCGCAAAACATTGTCTTTGGAAACGAGATACCTTCTACCGGAGACGGATTCAGAGTGGGACTACTAGTAAACGAATCAGACAATGTTCTCGTGACCGGCAACTGGCTACGAGGAGGTTCCGGAAGAAGGTTTTCTTTCGGTGCATTCTTGGAAGCCTCAGGCACTGCAGCACAACCGATCATATTTTATAGAAACTTAATAGATGGATTGGCAGAAGACCCCACAGGAGGAGGTTTCAGTTCTGCGTTAGGAATTGAAACCGGTAGCCTGGATGGATTTATCGTAGCAGAAAACAAATTAAACGCGTATCAGTATCTCAATCCTAGTATAACGCCGAATATTTCCTTCGGGATGTCCTTTAGCGACGAGATCATTTCTGCAACCATTATCAACAATGATATTTATGTGGGAAATTCTTCGAACCCTACTTTGGGAAGCGCTACCGGCATATTCCTTCCGAACGTAGGCCCGACCTTCTTAAAGATATTGAATAACCAATTTATCGCCAAGGCTTCTTCGACCAATAGCATTGGGATGAGCTTATTGCAAGCGGATGCAAGCTCAGTCGTTCGCGGAAATAATTTCTTCGTCAATACTCCGATCCAAGTCACTCCGGATCCTTATATTTTCTGCGGCAGCGTGCTTGCCAGAGGATGCGTTCTTGGAGTGCCCATCCTTCCAATCTCGAGTTTATCCTTTGGAGATTTTAGTACGAATTATAATGACGATCCTAGATTCAAATTCACAGCCAGCATAAATCAAATTTGGAATTTGAATGTTACTACAGGAACGGCGACCGTCTTGAATTCGCCCTGCACTTCCGTATATGGAGGGATAGATCCGACTACTGTCTCCATACCAAGCACAGCCTTACCGTTCGTTACAACTGATTTTCTGCAAAACGCAAGAACAGCTAACGGGAATTCGCTTACTCCTCCGGGAGCCTCAGGGCTTTCGGTGGGAGCTTTGGAATTCGATGCGAACTGCTTTTAAGAATCATCAGATCACCGCCGGATTATAGTATCAATATTTTAGAATATAGGAATAAGGGAGAACAAGATGAAAAATTTACTGATCAGCCTAGGGATGATTGCTCTGTTGCTGCTTCTAAGCGGGCCTGGGTTGTTTGCTCAGAGCTTACGTAGTGCCGCAGGGAACCCAAGAGCATCTGTGGATTCCAGTGGAACAATCCGAAACGATTCCGGATCCGTCGGAAGAATAGACTCGAGCGGTGCGGTACGAGATAATTCCGGTCAGCAAATCGGAAGAGTGGATTCAGACGGAACCGTAAGAGCGAGTTCAGGACAGCAGATCGGAAGAGTGGACTCTGATGGAACCGTAAGAGGAAGCTCCAGCCAACAAATCGGAAGAGTAGATTCCGATGGAACAGTACGGGGAAGCTCCGGACAACAGATTGGAAGTGCAAGAGGAGTAAACCGCTATTGGGCAGCAATAGCATTCTTCTTCTTTCCTCTTTGAGAGAATAGCTTAACAAGAAGTCCTTATTCTGAAAAAGGAATAGGGACTTCTTCGTTCATTCCAATATTAGAATATAGAAAATTAGATATCTTTGCCTTTTAGCTAAATCATCTTTTCGTCTCGACTCGATGAGCGCTTGCATGAGGAAGTTTGACAGTAAACACTGTCTTTCCTGGAACGCTCGTGAATGAAATACTTCCTCCATTATCTTCGAGGATCTTTTTGCAAATATTCAATCCTAAGCCGCTTCCTACCCCCTTTTCTTTGGTAGTAAAAAAGGAATCGAATATATTTGCCTGTATCTCTTTAGGTATTCCGGGTCCGTTGTCCTCAATGTCGATTCTAAGATAATCCCCTTCTATACGGGAAGAAATACCGATCTCTCCCTTGAAGTTCATTGCCTGCAATGAATTTGCAATTAGGTTCGCCCAGATCTGAGAAATTTGATCGGCTACTCCCCATGCGATGGAATCGGATACATATTCCTTGGTGAAGCGGACCGACTCCTTGGAATTATTATAGTAAAGAGTAAGCACAGTATCTATCTGCTCCGGAATATTCACCTCACCTCGATGATTTTCACGATCTTGATAGATATAGGTCTTTAAGGCAGTCATTACCCTTTTTGCCTTCAGAGTTGCCTCTTGGATAATCGAGCTCGATCGAAAGATCTCTGAAAACGCGATCGCATTCTCTATTATTTTGCTTAGTTCTGGAAGTGCCTTGGATCCTAGATCATTTTCAAAATCTTCCAAAGAGATATCTATCTCGATCAGATTTTCCACCAAGGAGCGATTGGCCTCCATATTCTTTTTATCGAATACAGACAATAGCTCCTTTCTCTTGCGTTTGCTTTCGGAATAATTCGGAAAGGCAGGGATCTTGGAACCTTTTTCAAAATACTTGGCCCATATCTTTTTCTCTTCCGAATTAAATAAGGAAAACTGAGAGAGAATTTCCCGAAATCGATCTCCTCTTAAGGAAACTATATTTTCGTTGGAAGCAAGAATCGCTCCCAACGGAGTATTCAATTCGTGTGCAATACCGGAAATCAATTGTCCTAGAGCGACCATCTTTTCCGCCTGCATGACCTGAGCCTGTAAAGACTGGAGTTCCTGAAGTGCCTTGGTCAGATCTTCATTCGTAGAACTTAATATTCGATTCGCCTTTCCTAGTTCATCCGTTCTTTCTTCTACCTTCTTTTCTAAAGTTTGATTCAGGCGAAGTATCTCGTGTTGTGCTGCTTTGCTTTCGGAGACGTCACGAATGATGGCTTGTCCATAGATTTGATTGTTCACATGCACAAGATTAAAACTTACTTCTGCAGGAAAAACGCTGCCGTCCTTCTTGATCAGATTTCTCTCAGTCAGTCCCGACTTTTCAAGGGAATGGGATAGGACTCCTTTTACATCCTCGACTAAAATAATATTTCTAGAATTTAATTTCAGGATCTCTTCTTTCGTATATCCAAGCAAACTGCAAGCGCTGATATTCACTTCCACTATGGAACCTTTTTCATCGCATAACACGATCGCATCGGAGGCCTGTTCGATCAAGGAGCGATACCTCGCCTCACTCTCCTTTCTTTTATCTTCGCTTCTTTTTCTTTCGATCGCAATTCCGGTAATATAGGCGCAGGAATGAATGAGCATGAGCTCAGCCTGAGAAGGTTTTCTAGGATTCGAATAGTACAGCGCAAAGGTGCCAAGAACATCTCCCTTTGCGGAAAAAATCGGCTGGGACCAACAGGCACCGAATCCGAACTGCTTTGCAAGATCCTTATAATTGCTCCAAAGAGGATCGTTTTGGATATCGTCCACGATTACGAGCTGCTTGCGGTATGCTGCCGTTCCACAAGAACCTACAGACGGTCCGATCTTAGTCTCGTTTACAATTGCAGAAAATTCAATCGGGACACGTGGCGCAGCCACACTCTTAAGAGTCATGCTCTCTCGATCCAAGAGCAGGATACTAGCCATAATCTCCGGCTTATATTCTTCGACAGCTCCTACAATTGTTTGTAGTATCTCCTCTAATGTCTGCCCGTAAGAGATCTTTTCAACAATCCGGAAGAGTTGATTTAAAGGAAACTCATGTAAATAATCCTTTTCGGACCGTTTAGAATGAAATATACCAAGGATCCTTTTTGCGAAGCCCATTAGCGTGAAAGGAAAAAAACTCCGTAATAAGTTCGCCATTTCTACGGGGAATATTCTGGCACAAACTAAAGAGGAATTCACTCCTTTTTAGCGATTTGCAGATTTTACTTTCCGTCCCTTCTCGCTATTGATTTATATCAAGCCGAGAATGTATCTTGGAAGAAATTATTTCTTATTATCGAACGCGTTCAAATCTGTTTCGGAAAGTCAGAAATTCGCGAAACGAAGCATTCTCCAAATCCAAAGGATCCCTAAGGATACAGTACGACCCGATTATTGGTATAATCGGCCACCCAAAGCCCACAAGAAGTCAGAGTCAAAGCATTCGGTCCAGCCAACTGAGATTGAGAAAGAGTCAGATTCGGATTGCTAGCGGTAAAATTCGGTTCACCCAATACGTTATACGCATCCTGCCCATTACCAAACGGCGGAAGAAAGTAAATGGCTCTTTGATTCGAGTAATCCGAGATCCAAAGTCCTCCTTTCGAATCCGTAGCAAGCCCAGTCGGAGTCCAAAGTCCGGTTTGAGAAGTTGCGTTGGTGGAACTCACAAAATCAATCTGTCCTAAAACAATATCTGCGGACATATCGTTCGAGAGCGGCGAGGAAAAATGCAATGCGCGATTGTGAGCAGTATCCGAAATCCAAAGTCCTCCGGAGGACTCGACAGTTACGGCCAATGGGTTGGAGAAAGTATTAGCGCTTGCAGCACCCGAACTAGCCGAAGTGAAACTAGGTTGGCCAAGCACAAGATCGGCAGAAGCGCCGCTTGTAGGAATCGGAACTGCAAAGTGAACTGCACGATTATTGCCCGAATCGGCAACCCATAGTCCACCGGAAGAATCTAGAGCAACTCCCCTAGGATGATTGAGCGAAACCTCAGAAACACCCAAAGTGGAACCGATCACCTTATCCGCCGAGCCTCCGCTTGCAACTCCATTCGGGAAATGTAATATTCTATTATTATTATAGTCAGCTACCCAAAGTCCTCCACCTGAATCCACGACCAGGTTTTGAGGATTATTGACTTGATTCATCCCTGTGCCGGCAGTCCCACCCAAAATGACATCCGGAGTCCCTCCTGTCGCAACGGAAGAAGGATAATGCAATAGACGATTATTCTGAGTATCCGAGACCCAAATCCCACCCTTGGAATCATGTGCAATCCCTTGAGGTTGGTGCAATTGAGAGTCTCCGGAACCACTGCCATTAGAAGTGAAATCAGTTTGTCCCAAAACTAAGGCCGCGTTCTCACCCATAGCGAGGCCTCCACTTGCCGGACAAGAGCTAGAAGTTACGATATCAGAAGTCACTACAGAAAGCAAAAGACCGCTGGCATGATCCATGTCCAGATTCATAGGTTTCGCGGAATTACAATCCGCAATGAGTGAGGATAATAGGAGAAGAAGGGAGAAGGATCGAAAAGTGTTCCTCTCCAAAGATGGGCATTTTATTTCACTTGGCATGGCATTCGTCCTAGCCTAAATTTCTAGCATAACTACAACAAGTTGGATCGAAAGATTTGATCCTATTTTCTATTTTTCTTTCCATTTGGGTTTAGAAGAAATAACTTTTCTTGGATCCCCTGCCTTTCCGTCTGGGTTTTCGCGAGAGAATACGCAATTTCCAGGTTGGCTCTGGCCTTTGCCTCATCTAGATCCTTATACAATTCCCCCAAAAGAAGATAATAGAAATGATTATTTTCGAGGCGAAGCTCTTCCGCCTCAAGTAACGCGGCTTCTTTTCCCTTGGCCTTATATAAGGCAAAAAGCCGATTTAAGGCTACGCTTGGGGAATAATTCACGAGCAGAAGTCGATTGTACAGATCTAAAATATCAGCCCATTTCTCCGGACTATCTTCCTTTCTACAATGCCAATAGGCAATCCTCGCCTCCAGATGATACGAGCTAAGCTCCTTCCCTTTTGCGGATCTATCTAGAAAATACACTCCCTGTCGGATCAAGTCCGTGTCCCAAAGTCCTTCGTCCTGCTCTTCATACAGGATCATCGAATTTTCCTCAGTTTGTCTGGCATGAAATCTAGACGCATGGAAACACATCAACGCGAGTAACGCATTTGTCTTGGGAAGATCCGTCTTTTCATATTCAGAAAGCATGACTCCCAAACGAAGCGCCTCTAAACAAAGATCCTTTCTTAAAATACTGTCCTGGGTCTTAGAATAGTAACCTTCCGTAAATAATAAATATATAATATGAAGAACGTTATCCAGTCTTTCTGAAATTTCTCCCTCCGGAGGAAGTTCCATTTTGATTTTCTCGGCTCTTAGTTTTTCCTTTGCTCGGAATAATCTCTTGTTTACAGTTTCCTTATTGGTCAAGAATGCATCCGCTATCTCGTCTATCCCGAAACCGCAAAGGATTCGCAATGCTAGACCGATCTGAGCCTCGCTTACGATCGCAGGATTGCAGATCGCAAATAGCATTCTCAATTGATTGTCCTTTATATTTTCTTCGGAGAAGTTCGGCTCCTCGATTTCTTCAGAGTCCTCGGACTTAGGAGTTAATTCGGGTAAGACCTTATTCTTAAGGATCTTATTCCTTCTGAAATAGTAGAGAGTTTTTTGTTTTGCGACTACATAGAGCCAGGCAGTAGGATTTGCAGGAAGACCCTTGATCCCCCAGGTTTCTGCCGCTTGCAAGAAGGTTTCGCTCACTATATCTTCTGCGATCTCGATATGCTGAAGACCGTAAAGGCCACTGATCACCGCGACCATCTTGGAAAATTCCTGTTGGAATAAGTATTTTAAGGATTCTTGATCTTCTTCCATGAGAGTATTAAAAAGATTTATGTTCGGGAATCATATTCCCTTTTCAAAGAAAAAGGCCTCCTCTCTTATCAGAGAAGGCCTTCTCAGATTTACGATTCGTAGATGGGACGGATCTCTACGCTTCCATTCGCATCTACTGCGGGGCAACCGTGAGCGAGAGTAGTCGCTTCTTCCAAGTTCTCCGCTGTTACTATGATGAAGCTGCCTAGTCTTTCTCGGATCTCAACGAAAGGGCCGTCAGTGACGACTCCTCCCGCTTTTAGCACCTTCCCTTCCATAGCAAGCCTAGGTCCGTGACTTGCCAATTTTCCCTGGGCGGCGATCCCGCTCACCCATTCCTTCCACTTCTTTCCAAGCGCTTCCATTTCTTTTGGGGAAGCATTGCTATAATCATAACTTGGCTGCCGGAAGAGCAGCATGAATTCCTTCATTTCCTTCTCCTGTAGTATATTTTAAATCTTGAATATGTTCTTCGTTTTATACCCAGTCGGTTTTCCATTGACGATAGGTAATCATCAAAAGTGCAAAGATGGTAAAAGGAACCATTGCCTTTCCGAAACCGACACCTGACAACAAATAAGAAGCGGTCGCTCCTAGAAGATTGAATGAATATCCTGCATAGGCCCATTCTTTCAAAGTCTTAAATCTATTCTGTAGGATCCCAATTCCTCCGAGCACTTTTGCAAAGCCCAGGATCTTTAGGAGATAAACAGGATAACCTAACAGCAAGATCCCTTCCACATTCGCTTGAAAGCTCGCCAAATACGCCACTCCTGCCATCATCATAGTGGCTGTCAAAAACAGGGTCAGTGTCCAGTAGATCCATCTAGAGACCTTGATCCATTTTTCCTTCTTTGCTTCCATACTTGCGGAGCCTTCTTCTCTTAAACTTGCTGAATTCGACATTGTTTTCTCCTTATCTCGAATTTGAATTACACCCGGATAAGGATCGAGATTTAGAAAATTGGACATCTCCCTGAGAAAAAATCGAATTTTTTTAAAACTTAGGTATTTACCTAACTAAATATCCATGCTATACTTAGGTAAATGCCTAGCAAAACTACCAACCTGGACGACTTATTTCACGCATTGGCAGATCCGACCAGGCGCTCCGTATTGGAACGCCTCAGCCTAGGGCCAGCCACTGTAGGAGAATTAGCAGAGCCTTTTGATATGGCTCTTCCATCGCTCATGCAGCATTTGAGTGTGCTGGAAGATTCTGTCCTGGTCCGCTCGCAAAAAGTGGGCCGAGTGAGAACGTACCAACTTACCTACCAACAGCTTGAATTGGGAGAGAGGTGGTTTTCAAAGCAAAGAGCGAGTTGGGAAAAAAGGCTCAATCAGCTCGACAACTACTTACTGGATTTAAAGGAGAAGAAGAATGACAGTAACTAATTATTACCAACCGGATGCTAAGAGAGATTTAACCTTCGAAAGGATCGTGGATGTTCCAAGAAATCTAGTCTGGGACGCCTGGACGATTCCGGAACATATCTTGAAATGGTTTACCCCTGCCCCTTGGCAAACTGTAGATTGCGAAATCGATCTGAAACCAGGTGGGATCTTTCGTACTACTATGCGTTCTCCTGAAGGAGAGGATTTTCCGAATATGGGATGCTTTTTGGAAATAGTCAAGAATGAGAAACTCATATTTACAGATATGCTGGAACCAGGTTATAAACCGGCGCCAGGAGGATTCTTTACGGCAGTTCTTACTTTAGAAGATCATAACCAGGGAACTCTATATAAGGTGCTTGCCAGACATAAGGATGAAGAGGCTCGCAAGAAACACGAAGACATGGGATTCCATGATGGCTGGGGAAAAGCGTTAGATCAACTCGTGGCACTCATGAAAGCGGTTCGCTGATTTCAAAACGACGAACTCTTTGTGAAATAAATTGACTAAACTAAAGAGCGAAGGTGCTTAGCTTTTAAGTCGAACTGTTTCACTAATTCGTAATCCACTTCCAGGCTTAGATCGATAGAAGGATCTTCCTATATCGGTTTTTGCCTGGTTTCCTTCCTCGTTCGTTATCGCATACTTTATTGCCGAAAAAGGCTTGCACTGCACAATAGCCCCAAATAACTGGAAGCAGAAGTGCTCAAGAATTCCTTACATAAATGGATTATTCTTCTTCTTACGGTGATTATCATATTACCTACGGAGCAGGACGGAACTGCCGATTTGGATGTATTTTCCTTCGGCCTAACCCAATCTATCGGCTCAACTGATTTCAATAGTCTTGAAAAGCATTCGATAGATCCGCTTACTCTTAGAAAGAGATTCGATTTTTTAGACTATCATTTCGAATATTCGAATCGATCGGAAGAGATCAAGAGCGCAGTTTATCCTCTTGTATTTAGCTGGAATCCATATCATTATCTAAAACTCATTTCAGTCCTTTTGCTGAACATACCTCCTCCTTCTTCTTCAGACCTAATTTCCATTTTAAACGAAAGATAGGCTCCTCCTTGTAGGATTTTTAACCTTTTTAGGATCGGACCGATCGAGTTTATAGTTTCAACGAATCCGTAAGGATCGAATTTAAGTTTATTAGCTTATTAGATCTTAAGCGAAATAATACTTCGGAAAATACTAGGTTTTGCTTTTATAGATCATGCGTCGGAAACGGCATTTAATTGGTGGGAAAAGATGAAAGTCATCAATGATATTCTAGAGGCTGCGTTAAAGAACAGATTACTTACATTAGTCATCGGCGCAGTTACATTGATTATAGGGATTTGGTCCTGGATCCATATTCGTAAAGAAGCATATTCGGATATTGCAGATACCCAGGTCCGCTTGGTAGCAAAGTTTCCGGGTAAGGCAACTTTGGAAGTGGAAGAAAGAGTAACCATGCCTATCGAGAGAGTGCTTCACTCTACTCCGAACGTAATCGTAAGACGTTCCAGAACGATCAACGGACTCGTGGTATTCCAGTTCGTATTCGAAGAAGGTACGGATGATTACTTCGCAAGGATGAGGCTCATGGAGAAGGTTCAAGACGCAGTCATTCCTGATGAAGTCGAGCCTACTCTCGCGCCAATGAGCTCTCCTGTCGGAGAGGTGTATCGTTATGTGGTGGAATCCATAGACGGCACTCATACTCCGATGGAACTCCGAAGCATACAAGACTGGATCGTTATTCCTAAGATGCTTCAGATCTCCGGGATTGCCGACGTGGTTACCTTCGGAGGTTTACCGAAGCAATTCCATATCGTTATGAATCCGGAGAACCTAATCCGATATCATGTTACCGTTTCCGATGTGATTGAAGCGGTACAAAACAACAACTTGAACACGGGAGGTAACTTCCTTTTGCAAGGAGAGCAGTCCCTACCGATTCGGTCCTTGGGAGCCATTCGTGATATCAGCCAAATCGAAGACATTGTAGTTAAGAACCTGAACGGGGTTCCAGTATTCGTTAAGAATATCGGAAAGGTAGAAATCGCTCCTCCGATCCCGAGTGGAGTACTAGGTTATACGATTCAGAATGACGAAGAAGGTCTAGTCGATGTTGACTCTGCAGTTCAAGGTCTAGTAGCAATGCGTCGTTGGGTGGAGCCTAACGCGTTCTTAGAAAGAGTCCGCGATAAGGTGAAAGAAATCAACGAGAAGTACATGCCTGATGGAACTCGTTTGAGAAACACCTATGACAGGGGAGATCTAGTTCAGTATACTCTTCGTACTGTAGGCATCACTCTTTTAGAAGGTATCATTTTAGTTAGCTTGGTGGTCGTCTTCTTCATAGGAAGTATACGAGCCTCCATTGTGGTTGTAACCACGATACCATTCGCACTTCTATTCTCATTCACCATGATGAACGCATCAGGGATCTCTGCGAGCTTACTATCACTCGGAGCAGTCGACTTCGGGATCGTAGTAGATAGTGCCGTGGTCATGGTAGAGAATATCATGAGGCGGTACAAGAATGCTACGCCTCAGGATAAGCAAAAAGGGATCGTTGCCTTTACTAAGGAATGCGGTTCCGAGGTAGCGACTGAGATCCTATTTGCGATCTTGATCATCATTCTTGCTTATCTACCGATCTTCTCCTTCGAACGTATTGAAGGAAGGTTATTCAAACCGATGGCCTTCACTCTTTCCTTTGCGATCTTCGGTGCGTTACTCTTTACCATGACGATTGTTCCAGTACTCATGTCCTATTTCTTTAGGAACTATTTTGAGTCTCCAAACCCTGGTCCGATCGAAATGCATAACCCAATCTACCATTGGGTAGAGAAGAAGTACGAAGTAATCGTTCACTTCTTAGTAGAAAGATCCAAACGAGTAGTGACAATCGCGTTTACTGCTGTGGGAACACTTCTCGTGATAGGATTCATGAGTTTGGGAACGGAATTCCTTCCCTCCTTGGATGAAGGTGGATTTACTCTCCGACTCTATTTTCCTGTAGGTATCTCTTTGCCGGAAGCAAAGAAGTTCATACCTAAGGTAAGACAGATCATCTATAAGAATGAGATGGTAAACACGATCCTTTCTCAGTATGGAAGGAACGACGACGGAACAGATCCACTTCCTCCAAACCGATTGGAAGTATATGTTGGATTAAAAGATTATAAAATGTGGAAGGAGAAGATCACTAAAGAAGAACTTCTCCTCCGACTCAGAAACGATTTGGAAGAAGGACTTCCAAGCGTTAGGGTCAGTTTCTCTCAGCCTATCATGGATAACCTTTCGGAAGCGATCATGGGGACCATTGCCGACCTTGCGGTATTCGTTTCCGGACAAGATATGAAAGTGATGCGAAACCTCGCAGATCAGATTCTTCATATCGTTTCCGAAATGAAAGGAGCGAGCGAATACGGAATTGAGCAGGAAGGTCCGGCGCCTCAGTTAGTCATACGAATCAAAAGAGATGTTGCCGCTCGTTATGGGATCAATGTAAGTGATATCCAGCAATTGATCGAAGCAGCAGTCGGTATGGAACCGATCAGCTATCTTTACGAAGGCCCTATGGATAATCCTCCGAAAGAGCGCGCTCTTTTCGGAATCGTTGCGCGCTTCTCTAAAGATTATCGTGAATCCGCAAGAGAAATCGCAAGGATCCCGATCATCTCGCCTAAGGGAGAAAGGTTACCTCTCTCCGAACTTGCAGACATTACACAAGAAGATTCTCCTACCATGATCTTTCGCCAAGATGGAAAAAGAACTGTAACAGTTCGTTTGAACGTTAGGGGAAGAGACCAAGGTGGTTTCGTTGCAGAACTGCAAAAACGAGTGAAGAAGGAAGTCGTTTTCCCAGACGGTTACGAGGTGAAATACGGAGGCCAGTATGAGAACCTTGCCCGTGTAGGAAAGCAGCTTGCAATCGTGATCCCTTTAACGATCGGGATTATTTTCGGACTATTATATTTACTTTATAGAGATTTAAGGTCCGTGCTTGTTGCTCTATCTTGTATTCCTCTTTCTCTCATCGGCGGAATTTACGCACTCTTAGCGAGAGGATACTACTTCAACGTTTCCGCAGGGGTAGGATTCATTTCATTGTTCGGCATCGCTACCATGGCAGGAATTCTATTCGTATCCAAGGCAAATCACTTCTTGCACGATAAGACTCCGGGCGCTCCTAAGATGAGCGTGCAGGATGCAGCAGTCGCCTCCGCAGTAACTCAGCTTCGCCCTCGCCTAATGACGATGCTACTTGCTCTCTTGGGATTGATACCGGCCACCATGGCAACAGGTGTGGGTTCCGACGTGCAAAGACCTTTAGCAACTGTGATGGTGGGAGGACTCGCCTCCGCATTATTACTCGTGCTAACAGTAATGCCTAGCTTGTACATCTTGATGATGAAGAAGAGAGAAGAAGAATACCAACATTCTTCCGCAAGTAACTCCTTAGTATTGCATCCGGAAGCCATCTCTAATTATGAAGGGAACGGATACCAATCCTACGATGAAGAATTTAGTTCTTCCAACAAAGTAGCCAAAACTCGCAAAAAACCCTCTTCTCTTTTAAAAAGTAAGAGAAAAGGAAAATAAGAACAAACAAACGTAAATGAAAGCTCAAGCTTAGAGTTTTCATTTACGTTCCTTTTTTCCTTTGACAAAAGCGTTTAGATAAGTATATAGTGCATATACATCATAAATTTCAGTATGAAAGATAAACTCGAACCGGAAGATCTAAAAAAGATAGGCTTAGCCTGCCTGAACGTCAGCTTACGACGAACTACAAGGAAGATTACTTCTTTCTATGATTCCGTATTGAAGCCTTCCGGCCTGAGGATTACTCAATTTACCATTCTAGTCAGTATCGGATTGGAGAAGGATTGCAGCATTACCGATCTCTCCAGACTCACAGATATAGATAGGACCACACTCCAAAGAAGTTTGGAGATCTTAAAACGAGATGGCCTAATCCGTATTGAAAAGAAAGAAGCGGGGAATATTAGAAATCTTTTTCTAACCAAAAAAGGAGAGTCTAAATTGGCTGAAGCAGTCTTACTCTGGAAGGAAGCACAGGCTCAGATCTCCGATTCTCTTGGAAAATCCAAGTTGAACGAAACCTTGAAAATACTCTCGGAAGTAAGAAAACTTCCGATTTTGGAATCTGTAAATCAGGTCTAAGATAATAAGAAGGAAAATGCACTTTTTGTAAATTATATAGTGTATATACAACATATAAAGGAGATCGAAATGGTAGTTTTATTAGACGGAGTGCGGACCCCATTCGGAAAATTCGGGGGAAAATTAAAGGATTATAGCTCTTCAGACTTAGCAGTGATCACGGCAAAAGAAGTGATCCGTAAAACAGGTATTGATCCTACAAGTATCCAAGAATCGATTTATGGAAACGTAATACAAGACAACAAAGACTCCGCTTATTTGGCCCGACATGTTGCGCTTCGCTCCGGACTTGCACAATCTTCGAGTGCGCTTACTGTGAATCGGCTTTGCGGTTCAGGAATGGAGAGCATTCTCTTTGGCTCGAGAAAGATCTTAAGCGGAGAAAATGATCTGGTCCTTGCGGGAGGAACGGAATCCATGAGTAATGCTCCCTTCGTTCTCCAAAACGCAAGATGGGGCAATAAGTATGGAAATGCAATCGCAGAAGATAGACTCGAGCAGAGCTTAACCGACTGCTTTGTAGATCTTACGATGGGAATGACTGCGGAGAATATTGCAGCTAAGTATAGCATTTCCAGAACGGAACAAGATGAATGGGCTGGTATTTCTCAAGTGCGTGCGGAGAAGGCAAGCAACCTGGATCTTTTTCAAGATGAAATGATTCCGATCCAATTGGGCGGAAAGACACCAAGCGTATTTAAGAAAGATGAGCAGATCCGCGGAGAAGAATGCCTTCCTCAGCTTGGAAATCTCAAAACCGCATTCTTAAAAGAAGGCACAGTTACTGCGGGAAATGCGTCTGGAATCAACGATGGTGCCGCTTCTGTGATTCTCGCCTCTTCTGAATGGTCCAAAAAACACGGACACAAACCTTTAGCATCTATATTAGGCTATTCGAATGTAGGCTGCGATCCGAAAATGATGGGTTTAGGACCAGTATTCGCTATTCCAGTAGCTTTACAAAGAGCCGGCTTAAAGTTAGAGGAAATCGATCTTTTCGAGATTAATGAAGCGTACGCCTCTCAAACATTGGCAGTCATACGAGAGTTAGGACTCGATCCTGAGAAAACGAATGTGAACGGTGGAGCAATCGCAATCGGCCATCCATTGGGAGCAAGCGGTACGAGAGTTGCGTTGACACTCGCCTACGAACTTAAGCGCAAGAACCTTCGCTATGGAGTTGCCTCTCTCTGCATAGGAGGAGGACAAGGCATTGCTCTTGTCTTAGAAAATCACGATTTTATAAAGTGATCTCTCTATTTCTTGGATTTTCGATTGATCCCAAGTAGAGAGATATCATCCTGCTTGGGAGCTCCGGCTAGAAATTCATCGAGTTCTCTTAATATAGTGTCGATTCCCTCTTTCATGGATGTGTCTCCCAAATTTCGGATCAGGGCCTCTGCCCTTTGTTCTCCAAACTCTATTTTGGAAGAATTCCATTGTTCGATGAGACCATCCGTAAATAGAATGATCTTGGAATCCTGAGTAAATTCCATTTCACTAGAAGTGTATTTCGTATTTGGGATCACTCCCATGATCCGACCGGTCTTTTCCAGAGTATGGATCTCTTTTCCTTGCAGAATGTACTGAGGGATATGTCCTGCAGAAGAATAACGGACCAAATTCAAATTCGTATCGATATCGATCACAATACAGGTAAAGAATTGATTCAAATTCTTGAATGTATGCAGGAATTCATTATTCAGATGGAATAATATTTCTGTGACGCTGTATATTCCCCGCTTTAAGGATTCGTAAATTGCTTTGATCGCCATTGTAAGAAGCGCAGCCTGGACGCCATGACCGGTTGCATCGGCCAAAAAGACCCGAGTCAGTCCGGGACGAAGCTCCATAATATCGAAGAAATCTCCCCCTACTTCGTTTAAAGGAAGATAACGGACTACAATTTCCAATTCACCGGAAGTCTTATCTTCTTGGGAGATTATTCCAGATTGTATCTTGCGAGCAGTAGAAAGATCGCTTTGGATCAAACTTAAGTTGTGCTCCAGTTCATGGGCCAATGTTTCCTTTTCCTTAATATTGGTCCGAATCTTTTCCAATACAAGATTATATCTCTCCGCAATCTGTCCTACTTCCGTAAATGGTTCGATGGAAAGATCTTTGCTTAAATCTCCGGTTTGTTTCTGGTATTCCATTTCCAAGAATAGATCGATGAGTTCCGTGGTTGCTCTATGTTCCGTATAGTTCAATCCTTGGTATTCATTCTGCGGAGAGACTCTCAGTCTATAAAAGCGATTGATCAGAGCAAGAAGCGAATAGCTCACTCCGAAAGAAAGAAGTCCGCAGGAAAATATTCCAAGGAGCTGTATTAAGATTTGGTCTGTCCGATTGAGTCCTGTTCCGAGTAAACTTAGATCGCCAAAAAACCCGACGGCCAAGGTCCCCCAAATCCCGCCTACTAAGTGCACAGGAATTGCACCTACAGCGTCGTCCAGCTTCAAACGATCCAATTGTTCTCCCGCTTCGAACATTAAAATTCCTGCAACAAGCCCAATCAGGATCGCTTCTAGAGAATTCACTGCATGACAGGGAGCAGTAATCGCAACGAGTCCTGCAAGAGTTCCATTCAAAGGAAGAGTTGCTTCTGCATATTTCAGCCGGATCCATCCATAAATCAGGCTGGAGGCCATTCCACCGGAAGCAGCGAACATAGTATTAACAATAATATTAGGAACGTTAGGCGTGAATGCAAGAGTGCTTCCCCCATTAAAGCCGATCCAACCGAACCAAAGGATCAATGTTCCAAGCATCGCCAAAGGAAGATTATGGCCGGTGATCTTTCGAACTTCGCCGTCCCATCCATACTTGCCTGTACGATTTCCAATCAACATCATTGCAGATAGCCCTACCCATCCACCAACGCTATGTACTGCAGTTGAACCTGCAAAATCCACGAAGCCTAAACGAGCAAGCCAACCAGTTACTTGGTTCCAGTCCTGCAATTGCTTTCCCCAGGCCCAATGTCCAAAGACAGGATAGATCAATGAAGAGATGATTGTGGTAACTATAATATAAGCTCCGAATTTCATTCTCTCTGCGACCGCACCGGACACGATAGTTGCTGCTGTTCCGCAGAACATGAGTTGGAACAAAAAGAAAACGGGGATCTCCGGTTTCTCCCACGAGAATTCCGGAAAGAAGAAGTCATGTCCAATTATGCCGAAAAAGCTAACTCCGAACATGAGCCCAAAGCCTATGGAATAAAATACAAGGGTCGCGATTCCAAAATCTGTAATATTCTTAATGGCTACATTGATGGAATTTTTGGTGCGAGTAAGCCCGGACTCTAAGCAGAGAAATCCGGCCTGCATAAAAAAGACCAGTCCGGAAGACAGAATGATCCAGAGAATATCGAAGCTTGTCTTTGGCATCCAATTTCATATTTCAGGAAATGATAAGCGAATTGGCAAGAAGCATTTGGAGAGGTTGATGCCCTTGCCTCTCCAAAATTCAATTTTTTAATCTTTGATCTTCAAGTCCTCGATCGGGAGAGAATATAACCCTCTCGCATGTAGATCGAAGGTAGGAAAATACACTCTTCCCTCAAACGGAACTGCGACCGAGATGTCGGTTATCTTGGATCCGTCATGCATCGAGTAATACAAAGCCTTCTTTCCTTGAGGATCCAAGACCAAAAATCCTGTCCTTTTAGAGATAGGTAATATCTTTTGAGGCAATGAAAGAAGAAAGGATTTCAGCCATGGATTTCTATGAACGAAATTGATTAGCCCGGATCTTCTTTTAATGATTCCTACCCAGATCCTTCCTTCAGTATCCCTGTCCAAACCATCGGCAAGTCCAGGCAAGTTCTCGAAAAGCACTTCGGATCTTCCTTGATCGGATCCGTTTATAAACGCGCGTAAGATCCTGAACTTGGATGTCTCCGTAAATACTACGGACACCTCTCCTCCTTTAGGAGCTTCTTCTAATAAGATGCCATCTACGAATGTAAACCCGGTCAGCACCAATGTGATGGTTTCCTTCTTTCGATCGTACATCCATAATTTTCCATGAGGAAAAAGTCCGATCGCTTCCGGAACTGCGCCGCTTCCCATAGCTGCATTCTCTCTTTCAAAAGGTTCGGTTATATAAATACGATCTCCGTCATCCGACACAGCTATATCATTGCAGAGAGAAATCGGTCTTGCGTTAGATGGATTCAGATCCTTGAGAGAAACAGACTTTCTTTCAGAAGAAGAATATACTTTTTCGAATTCTTCTTTCTCCGTTTTAGGAACATCTAAAACCAAGGGCTCAACCTTCTTTGTTCCTATCTCCACTTCATAGAGACCAACGCGATCTTTTTCTTCGTAACTTTCCCCGCCTAACCTAGACGCACAAACTAAGATCTTATCCTTCTTTGCATCAGAGAATCTCATGCCCGCAGGATTTACCGGAGGACGGACCCATTGGATCGCTTTTCCATCGGCCCAGTCCAACTTCCAGATCCACCCGTCCATTCCGGACGCGTATGCAATCTTATTCTTTTCATCAAAGATCACATCGTCATGGCCTGGGAGATCTTTCATTTCTACCTTCAGATCCGATAAGAAAGGATCCTCTTTAGATTCCGCTCTCAGGATTGGAGAAGAAGTTTCTCCTAAAGAATACGCCTTTCCGATTTTTATCTTTCCTTGATTGCAAGAGGGAAGGAAATAAACCGAAACGACCATTATGAAAAATGATATTATGGAATTTTTAATTAATTTCATCTGACTTCCTGTAACTTTCTAGCTCGTTTTATATGAGGAACTTCTTCGTCTAACCAATAAGCTCTATCTTTTTCCACAACGAGTATCTCTTCGAACTTGAATCCTACCTTGCCTCGACCGAAATGAGGCTCAATGGCCCATAATCCTGTCTTGTCTCCTTCATGATCCGGAGTCAAAAGTTCAGGCAATACCTTATGACTTAAGAATTCTATGGAACCCTGGAGAGAAAACCAACTCGCAAAGCTGATCGGCAATAGAGGAAAAGAAATTTGAGGAAGGTGGACTTTGTAGACTCTATGTCCAAGAACCGCAAAAGGATATAAGGAGTGGACATTATCAAAGCCGTTCTCTTTCGCATCTCGATCTATTTTCCACCAGATATCGCGAGAACTCATTGAAGAAGAGAAATACTTAGGGATCTCCTCTCTTAGTTTTAACAAATACTTCATTCCCGCATCCAACTCTGCATTTGGACGAAGACAGGATGAGTAACCTATATCTCCAATATAACCTTCCACAACAGGAGAAACATCCAGAATAAAAGGCTCATCAGGCATGAGTCTCTTCTTTCCTGGATGAAACTGCGTATAACGTTTATATCCATCAAATCGAGCATGTTCTCCAAACCAAGCGAAAGGACGATGTAGGAATACTTTTACTCCATGATCTCTCAAGAACTCGTCCATCCGCTTCGCGGCTTGGATTTCGGTCCATCCTTCTCTTAATTCTTTTTCTATCTCGGTTACGCATTGATACGCAAGTCTTTGGGCCTTTAAAAAGCCCTGCTTCTCTTCTTCCGTTGGAAGATGCACCGATTCTGAATGGTATCTAGATATCTTACCGGAAAGTTTGGATAAGATCCCTCTCTTCGTTTCTACTGGCATAAACTCTTCTCTTTACTTCATAAGAAGAGTAACAAGAAAGCGACGAGTCCGCTTGAATGAATCCGGTATTTCGAAAAATTTTCAGAATACCTTGTTTTCAGATTCGCAAAATCTCACTTCAACCGATTTCAAATGTCCGAAGAAAGCGGAAGGAACAAAGCCGAAATTTTCCTTAAAGGTCCGAGTGAAATGAGCAGAGTCTGAGAATCCGGCAGAATGTGCGGCTTCCGTGATATTCATTCCCTCCATCAAGAATTTGCTCGCAGCCAAAGTACGAACCCAGAGTAAATATCTCCGCAAAGGTATCCCAAGGTTTTCCTTAAAAAGACGGATCAATCTGTCTTCGGAGATAGAGAAATCTTTTCCAATATCTCTCATTCGAATACTATCCGGAAGTTCGCTTCTGATCTTATGTGCTATCTTCAAGATTCTTTCGTCTATATTCTTTTCCATTTTTTGGAAGGGATAAACGGATCGAAGCATGTCGGATTGCAACTCCCATGCTTGAATATCATTTATATTTCCGTAATATAGATCCCAAAGTCTTTCCATCAAGGGAAGAAAAGAAGAGATTTCAAGTCTATTGACCTCTCCCGTCTCCCCCAACTTTGCGATCGATCCGTATTCGTAAGTTTCGGGATCCAGGATCAATGCGATCATTTTGACTCCGGGAGAAACTGTGCGATGATATGTGTTCGGGCCGACCAGAGCTACTCTATAATCCTCTTTTCCCTTCTCCGTTTCTATACAAATATTATTGTCTAAGGCTATTGCCAAGGTAGCCGCATAGTGGGAATGGAACTCCGTTTGCATGGAGTTCGTAGCAAACATCACTCTACTATTCCAAAGATATAAGATCCCTTTGGGAGCAAGACTCATCTATGATTCCAATATAGTTTACTTCGATCCTTTGGATTCCAGGAAGATATGGGCCAGTTCTTAAAGAACGAAGGAATCAGATTCTTTCCGCAAATCTAAGGATAGCAAGAAGAAAAAACGAGATTCTTTCCAAGAAGATCGCTACACATATTGCTTCTACTTTCGTCTTGAATGATTCCGGCATCGAAAGAGAAAAATGCTCCATTTCTTTTTACAAGAGGAACGGATTCATTCAAGTCAGGTCCGGACATTTTATGATACCTTTGCACAAGCATTCGATTCTATCTCTTATGCAAATCAAAATACAGAGGTATTCATGAAACAGATCGTAATAACAAAGAAAGGAGGCCCGGAAGTACTGAAGGTAAAAGAAGTCTCCGATCTCGTACCAAACCCCGGAGAAGTTCGCATCTCTGTTCGAGCGACCGGTTTGAATTTTGCCGATATCATGACCCGCATGGGAGTCTATCCGGACGCTCCAAAATTTCCCTGTGTGGTGGGTTACGAGGTTTCGGGAGTTATAGATAAAATTTCTCCTTCTGTCGATCCTAAATGGTTAGGCAAAGAAGTACTTGCAATTAGCAAGTTCAAGGGACAAGCAGAACAGGTAGTGGTTCCCCTGGACCAAGTATTCGAAAAACCTAAATCGATGAGTTTCGAACAGGCGGCAGCCTTTCCTGTGAACTATCTGACCGCATATCAAATACTCATCGCCATGGGAGGTTTGAGGTCCAATGAGACATTATTAATTCATAATGCAGGAGGCGGAGTTGGTTTGGCAGCATTAGAGATTGCGAATCATATCGGAGCAGAGACCTTTGGCACCGCAAGTCAGGGAAAACACGAATTCCTAAAAAAGAAAGGACTGAAACACGCAATCGATTATAGAAACCAAGATTGGAAGGCAGAACTACTTAAACTTACCCAAGGTAGAGGAGTAGACATGATCATGGATCCGATCGGAGGAAAAAACATGAAGTGGAGCTATCAAGCCTTGAGTAGTACAGGAAGGGTGGCTCTTTTCGGATTGTCCACTGCTACTGAAAGAGGACTCAACGGTAAGCTCCAAAAAATAAAGATGTTATTCCAAACTCCGATCTTCCATTCCTTTCAACTCTTACTTGCAAATAAGGGAGTGTTTGGAGTGAACATGGCTCGTCTTTGGCATGAGAAACGAAAGATCAGGCTTTGGGTAGATGACTTAATGGAAGGGCAAAGGCAAGGTTGGATCAACCCGCATGTGGACAAGGTATTCTCCTTCAAAGATATCGGAGAAGCTCATAGTTATATAGAAGAAAGAAAGAATATAGGAAAGGTGATTTTAATACCTTAAACATCGGACTTGGAGTACGAACTACTCTGCAAACGATCCGGATCGAAAGAACGTAAAACTCGCGCTCTCGATCCGATACAGTATCAAATCGGATACGGAATTACATTCAAACCTGCATAACCCTTTTCATAGACTGCAAGATACACTCTTTCCTTTCCTGGGATCACTACGATCAATGTGGAGAATAAATGACCGTCATGCATTCCATAATACAAAGGTATCTTTCCATCTTTTGAAAGCACGAGTAGTCCAGTTCTTCTGGAAACAGGTTGTAAGCGTTCCGGAAGATACAAAATAAATCGTTTCCAGAAAGGATGATCGTGCAACCAAGTCACCAATTTGGATCTTTCGATCACAAGAGCGACCCATACTCTACCTTGTGAATCTCTATCCATTCCATCAGGAAAACCAGGAAGTCCATCGATTACGATCTCGTCTTCTCCAGCCTTATCACCGGACAAATGCAAACGAAGAAGTCTAAATTGCGATACCTCATTCACTAAGATCGAAGTCTCTTTGCTTTGATTGGGGGAATATTCCAACAATATCCCGTCTACATAAGAATATTTGTGAGCCACTAAGCTAACGGACCCTTCCTTTAGATCGATCTTCCAAATATTTCCATTCTTGCCGAGACTCAATGCCTCGTTCCTGGATTGGGTGCTTACTCCAAGGATCGCCTTCTCATGATCATAAGGTTCGGTAAAATAGATCCTTTCTCCGTCAGAGCTGATTGCCAGATCATCTGCTTTTTCTACTGGTTGGGAATTATCTTTAGTTATATCAGAAAATTTTAATGTAATCTGCTTGTTATGTGGATAAAGTTTTCCAAAAGAACTCTTTGTATCCCGGGGATCCGAAGTCGGCATCTTTGGGACACGAGTCGCTATTTTCCTGATAGACTTTGTGGAAACTCTTAGTTCATAGATCCCAGGCCCATTTATATCTACAAGATCATCCTTCTTCCCCCGAGAAGCACAGAAATAGATCCGATCTGGATCTTTAGGATGAGCCACCATTCCTCCTGGCATCAAAGGAGGCTTCACGAAAGGCTCTGCGATATTCTTTTTCAGATCTACTCTCCAAATATAACCGTCGATAGAAGCAGTGAATGCCCTACCCAATTCTTCTTGGAGCAATATCTCGTCCTGAGCGGACACATTCGGGATCAGCTTTTGGATCCCCTTCTTACTTAAGTCTTGCTGGTCCTTTACTTTCTCTATCTCAGAATTATAGGGAAATTGTACACTTCCTTGGATCTGTTGTTTGAAATGTTCCTCAGGAACTTCTAGAAAATTCCAAAAGACAAACATTCCGATCAAGAGAAGGAATAAGAGAAACACTTTCTTTCTATGCATAAGAAGATCATAAAGGAAAGAACACTCGAGCGCTTGAATGATTCCGGTATCATCAATGTTGAACTACGGTCCGCGATAGAAAATAACCAGAATCCATTGACGGAATCTTCCATCACGAAAGCCTTACACGTAAGGCCTCTTCGGTCCGCAAAACGAGAATATTTGGACGGTGATGATGAAAGCTGCAATACTTAAAGAATTTGGAAAGCCTCCCATATATGGGGATTATCCAAACCCAAGTCCCGAGAACTCGGAACAAGTACTAATGCATGTAAAGACTGCCGCGATCAAGAACATAGATAAGTTAAGAGCAAGCGGCACTCACTATGCTAGTTATAAAGAACTTCCTGCGATCGTCGGTCTCGACGGAGTGGGAATCTTGGAGAATGGGACCAAGGTGTATGCGCAAGGGATCACTGGAACTGTCGCTGAACAGGCTCTGATCTCTAAGAACAAACTCACAATCCTTCCCGATGGGATCGATCTATTTCTTGCAGCTGCTCTTCCAAATGCAGTCATAGGAGCAACCATGGCTCTTCATGCAAGAGTGAATCTAAATCGGGGAAATGTAGTGCTCGTCAACGGTGCAACAGGAGTTACCGGACAGTTAGCTGTGCAAGTGGCCAAACATTATGGAGCTTCTAGGATTATAGCCACTGGAAGAAATGAAGAGTCTCTGCAAAAACTAAAAGGATTTGGAGCAGATACAATCATATCCTTGAAACAAAGCGAAGAAGAAGTCTTGGAACAGATCAAAAAGGTCCACAAGGAAACTCCTATCGATATAGTGGTGGATTATCTCTGGGGAAGACCAGTGGAATTATTACTGAAAGCTTTTAAAGGAGGAGGAATAGATTCCCATACTCACCCGGTAAAGATCGTTACGGTAGGAGATATGGCGGGCAAAACCATTTCGTTAGATTCTGCAAGCCTTCGCAGCTCCGATATCCAAATTCTAGGTTCTGGACTCGGAAGTCTTTCTGCAAAGGACATACAAAACTTCAACAATGAGATCCTCCCGGAAATGTTCCAATTGGCTGCAAAAGGAATTCTTAAATTAGAAATCCATAAGGAAGATCTAAAGAATATAGAGCATGCCTGGAATTTAGAGATCTCTTCCGGACAGAGAATGGTCATCTCGATCCAATAAATCTATTTTATTGATCGAATCTTTGGAAATAAATCCGAATCCGTCCTTAAATGCCGAAGTATTTCCCTTGGAATTCTTTGGCTCTAAAAGGAGTCACATAAGGAATGAGAAGGATGGAATTCGGATCACAGGGAAGAATTAAAATCGCCCTGAATAAGGCATCTACATCGTTTCTTCTATAATACGTAGAATGAGAACATTTACCGTCGCAGGTAAGATAATTCGTATAATCTGTAGTTTGTATGAAGTCGGACGCGATTGTTTGACTCAAGCAAACGGTGAACCTTAGATTAGAAACCCCGGAAATCTTATCTCGAGCCTCATTCAAAGTGACTAGGTCGGTTTGAAGACTCGCCTCAGCCTCTAAAAGGATGCAATTGCAAACGAGGAATATTAGAATGAAAAGAAATCTCAAATGCAAAAGATTCACGTATTTTAATTCGAACGAACTTTAACGCTCAAAAACGAAGTGATGATCCAGAATAAATGATATTGTGTCTGGGTCAAGGCCGAATACCCAAAATAAATATCTCGCTTTCTTTCTTCCAATTTGTTTTATATACCACAAAAATAAGCAAGAATCCAAAAGAGATTTGTTACTTCAGGTATAGAATATGGCCAATGTATATTACAATTTTATTTCTTTCTGCAAGGATATGAAATACTTAATCCTCCTATTTCTTATTTTCATCATCTCATTGCACGCGCAGACAAGCATCGCCAAACACCCCTGCTCTGCTCTTAAAACAAAGAATGAACAAAAAGAATGCTTTCTCAAAGAATATAAAAGCGCTGACAAGGAACTGAACGAAGTATATAAGAATATTCGAAAGTCCCTATCTCCAGAGAACGAAGAAGAATTGAAAAAGGTCCAAAGGCCATGGATAGGTTATAGGGATGGACTTTGCGAAGGGCCAATGTATTCCGGAGACGAAACTGGAATAGAAACCATCGCTTGCAAAACGGAAACTACAAGAGAAAGAACCTCTTATCTGCGAAAGGTTTGGAACTTGGGAAAATTCCCCAAGGATGGGATCGGTTCCTATACGGATGGATTCGGTGGAAGGCTGAAACTCTTCCGAAAAAAAGGAAAACCAGTCCACTTCGAATTAGGAGTAGTAAGAGGACCAACGGCTCATCTGGGAGAGATGGATGGAGACTGGACCCCTAATCAAGAAGGTAAATGGACCTGGTCCTCTCCGGCAAATTGCAAGGCAGAAGATCCAGAATGTTGCATTCTCAAATTCCAGACTTTCGATGCTAGGATCGAAGTAGAAGAAATATCTTGCTCAGCATTTCACGGAGCAAGAGCGTATTTCGGCGGAGACTATCGCTACGAATTCAAATAAATGCATTTCTATTGATACCAATCGTTCCATAAAAAGTTAGTTTGCATACCAACTGTTATTAAAAATCCATCTATCCGGAACGTTTTCCTTGACAGGTCTATCTGATCACAGATCTTACATTCGCCCGCTTCTGTAACGGTCGATACACAAAAATAAGACCGGGCTAGAAACAGGAATTTTGAAATTTGAATGAAAGTGAAGAGGTTAATCGAAATGCGTAAGCTAAGTATAGCACTCCTAGTTGCGTTTCTTTGCAGCGGACAATTGTTCGCATCCGGTGGAGGATCTTCCTCCAAACCATTGGCTGGGTCTTACCCCATTGTTCTTTCTCATGGTCTATTCGGCTGGGGAAATGATAATACAGGTCTGATCAATTTACTCAGCTACTGGGGTGGAATGGACACTTACTTGCAATCCCAAGGAGCTACCGTATACGCTCCTGCTAAAACCGCTGCCGGATCTAACGAAACTCGGGGAGCGGAATTGAATAGCAAGGTGCTCGTCTACATGGCGGCTAACGGATTCAGCAAGGTACATATCTTGGGACATTCTCAAGGTGGATTAGATAGCAGATATGCGGCTTCTAATTTGGCCTTAGGCTCCAAAGTCTCCACCTTAACTACATTAAATACTCCTCATAGAGGTTCCCCGATTGCGGACATTATCAGCTCAGTATTGCCTGACTGGATCAAACCATTTGTGGCAGCTATTCTGAATGTATTCGTTCAACTGGTTTGGAATGAAAGTAACCAAGACGTATTGGCCGCTCTCGGCTCTTTGACAGCTGCAGGTACTGCAGTCTTCAATTCTCACACTCCTGATAATCCAAGTGTGAAATATTTCTCCTATGGTTCTTATATCACCCTTCCTGATCTGATCCAGCACCCTTTGATGGGGATCATTCAACCTGCTTGCATCGCAGGAGGATTGATCAACGGTTACGGCGGAACCTGTGATGGACTCGTTCCTTATACTTCCTTGAAATGGGGAACCTTCAAAGGCGGCCCTGACTACGGGATCTTCACAACCGGCGTGGATCATTTACAAGCAGCTAACACATTGAACTCAGGCAAGACTTGGTATGATGTGGAAGGTTATTTCTTAAAAATGATGTCGAATGCGAAAGCAAACCAATAAGTTTCTTTTGGTTGTATGAAACTTAAGAAGCCGGTTTATCACCGGCTTTTTTTATACCTTCTTTTAATAGGATCGATTAAAACCAGTTTTGGAAATAGAAACACACTCATATAAACATTGACATTCTTGATTTTGGCGAGGGAAAATAGGTCGGAAAAAGATGTCTCTCGCCTCTCAGCCAATCATTCTGCAAACAGGAAGCATGAGAAGATATTCTCCTAGCGAATTTCTGAAACCGTTTGTTCAGACCTACCTGATCATAGAGAGTCATGAAGAGCTAAAGAATACACTTATCCCTGGATCTTCTGTAGTATTATTCTTTAAGATCAGAGGAAGCGTTTCCGAATTGGAAGAAGGTTCCGAAACGAGGACCCCTCTTTTTGGCCTAAGTGGTCTCAGAAGAAAGGCAAGGATTGCTCACTATTCTAAAAATTCCTCTATGCTACTTGTTCTTTTCAAAGAAGGTGGAGCGTCTTCCTTTTTTAGAGAACCGATGCATGAGATTTTTGGAATGGGATTGTCCATGGAAAATTTCATGCAGTCTAGTAAGGTCCAAGAGATAGAAGAAAAACTTTTAGAAGCAAAGACAGACCAAGAAAGGATTTCTCGTTTAGAGAGTATTCTAGTCTCTGAATGGAGAGGATCCGGATTCGATCCCTTGATTCGAGAAACGATCCGTAGGATCCGTGCTGCAAAAGGAGATCTCAGGATTGCTGACTTAGTTAAGGGAATGCCGATTAGCAGAGATTCTCTTGAGAAAAAGTTCAGACAAATTATAGGCACAAGTCCAAAACAATATGCAGGAATTATTAGAATGAGAAACCTCATCGATTCCTATTCCCCAGAGAAAAGCCTAACAGAAACAGCGATACAGGCAGGTTTTTTTGATCAGGCTCATTTCATTAAGGACTTTAAGATTTTTACAGGACAAACTCCGAAAGAGTTCTTTAAATCCCCTTCTCCTAGACGTTTCTGGTAATTTCCTGAATTTTTACAATTTTGCGTTTCTTCCTTAGAGTATTCTCTATTGCATGAAAGCAAGAATTCAAAACCACGAAGAAAGCGTTTCGCAAGACATCGCTCCTAAAGAAAGAACCCTTACCGGCTCTATCTTGAATACGCTTGTAAGAAGCATTTTCTTTTCTATTCTCTTAACCTTTTTGATGATCCTCCTGACAGAAGCCATACCTCATAGCAGAGGGATCGGTTTTCCACCAGAGCTGAGGATTAGCGTACTGTTTCCGATTTGTATAGGATTAAGCATCTTAAACGGTTTCTTATATCAATATTTGAAAGCCAGATCTAAACGACCAAAAATCTATTTGGCATTCGCTTCGTTTGCTCAAGTATTTCTGATCGGTTTAATACTATTCATCAGAAATGTTGGATTTCTGCTTTATTCCATACCTGTATTGACTGGAGCATTTCTATCCGTTGTCTGGATTCTTCCTTTTCTTATAGATAGAATTCGGTTTTCCTTACGTTCAAAAATTGTAATATTTATTATCGGAGGGTTAGAGCTGATCTCTTTTGTATCCGCGGTTTCCTTGGATCTTTCGGCTCCTTCTTCCCCAGAAGTCACTTTCGAGATCCCAAAGACGATCTTCGATGCAGAGCAGAAATTCATAGATCTGCCGAGCGGAGCAAGGATCCATTATGTAGATGAGGGAGGAGGAGAGATCTTACTCTTCTTACATGGAAATCCCTCTTGGTCCTATCAGTGGAGAGATCTGATCTCAGGATTAAAAGGATCTTATCGTTGTATCGCATTAGATTATCCTGGATTCGGTCAGTCTATTGCTTCTAAAGGCTTCGGATTTACTCCCAAAGAAGAAAGTATCGTATTAGAAGAGTTTGTTCATATATTAGGATTAAAAGATCTGACCTTGGTGATGCAGGATTGGGGCGGCCCGATCGGTTTGGGATTTGCGGGACGTCATCCGAAATTGGTTAAAAGAATGATTTTAGGAAGCACCTGGGCCTGGAAAACGGATCCGAATTCTCCTAGGGGTATATTCTCTTTTCTTGTAGGAGGACCTATCGGAGAATTTTTCCAGATCAACTTCAATGCATTCTCTCAGGCAGGGATCAAGAATGGGATCGTTCGGAAATTACCTACAGAAGAAATGGATCTTTATATTCGTCCTTTTCTTCCTTCTGGTCAGCGTAGAGGGATCGCAGCATTCTATCCGGGACAAATCACTCAAGCAAATGATTACTTTCAAGAGATAGAAGACTTTCTTTCTAAATTAAAAGAGAAGCCCGCTTTGATCTTCTGGGCCCTACAAGATAAAGGATTTCCTATAGAAGAAAGAGAACGCTTCGAGACAGTATTTCCAAATCATAAAACGATCGAGTTTCCGAATGCGGATCATTTCTTCTTTGAAGATACAAAGGATGAGATGATCCCAGAGATCAAAGAATTTCTATCTGCTCATCCGGTCCGAGAATAGAATGTACTTTAAAACGAATCTGAATCCGGATGTCTTGCATGAATACAGATCAGTTAAAAGAACGTCTGAACTCTTGCGGAGAGAGATTCGTTTTACTTTTAAATAATTTACTGAAAGACTGGGAATGTTCGAAGCCCAGTTCGTAGGCAATCGCGGCAATAGGAAGATCAGTCGTAGACAATTTTTCTTTTGCCTTTTCGATCAACTTATCATGAATATGCTGCTGAGTGCTTTGTCCGGTCAGAACCTTAAGCAACCCGCTTAGATAGTTCGGAGAAACATTCAGTGCATCTGCCACGAATTGGACCGAAGGAAGTCCTTTTTGCTTCAGATCTCCTTCCTGAAAATATTCCGTTAGAACTATTTCCAACCTATCTAAAACCTTGTGATTGGTAATCTTTCTAGTGATAAACTGACGATGATAGAATCTCTCCGCATAATTGAGCAATGTTTCTATCTGTGAGATAATTATATCCTGACTGAATCTATCTATATTGGAATGATACTCCTGTCGAATATTTTGAATGGTATTATTTGCGGTGGCCTCTTCTTTTTCGGATAGAAATAAGGCTTCATTCACCGAATAATCAAAATATTCATATTTTTTAATATTCTTTGCTAAGGATGTATTCCAGATAAAATCGGGATGAATGAGCAATATCCACCCGGAATGCTCCGGGCGAAGATCACTATTTACTTCAATCCTAAAGACTTGACCAGGTGCCATAAAGAACAAGATCCCCTCGTCAAAATCGTATTCCTGATGTCCGTATTTCATCTTTACGGCAGAGTTTCTCTTCAACGAGATTGAATAAAAATCAAGGGTCCAACTAGTAACATTGAATTCTGAAGAGTGTCGAATCGCTGCATAATCCACCACGCTAATCAAAGGATGCTCCGGTTTCGGGAGACCCCTTAACTGATGGAATTCATTGATGCTCTTGATCCTATACGGCTTATTGTTTGTCATCCGATCAAATCCATTCTTATGAGTTATACACTTTTGCAAAATCCTTTGCAAAGTCTTTTAACTTGGTCCTTCCTAAGACCGGCTTATTGCGGTTATAATCCTCATACAATACGCCTCCTCTTCTGGATGCGTTCATTTCAGTATAACCCTTGGCAGCCTTCGGAGTCATTCCGGAGGCGATCATTCCTTTCATTAATTCTTCATCAGAAATGACCATCCATTCCAGATCTGGCTTTCCGATCGCCTCCCCCAAGATCTTTGCTACTTCATTTGGAGAAACTTCATCACTTGCAATGTAACGGAAGCTTCGGCCTTCGAAAGGATTTTCTATTTCTTCGGCTATTACTTTCGCAATGTCCAAAGGTGATACCCAAGGCTCTCTCTCGTCTCCCCCATAATTGGAAACAATAGCACCTTGTGTCTTCATCGTTTGCACAAACCCAAACAGATTGTAATAAAAGCCGACCGGACGCATGAACTTAATGGAAACATCCTCAGGCAACTCTCTCAATATATTTTCCGCATCGTAATGAAATGCAAGAATTCCATTTCCCTTATCGGTATGAGCACCGATGCTACTCAGATGGATCACTTTCTTTATTCCTGATTTCAAGATCGCTTCCTTATAACTCTTTGCGATCCGATGAATCTCTTCTACAAAGTCTATGCTCGTATCGAAGAAGCTTTCGAATCCGACTGCTTCCATCGCATACACAATATCTGCACCGTGAAAGATCTTTGCTAAGAAATCACTGTCCTGCATTTTACCGATAGCTGCAGTAGCTCCCAATGCTTCTATCTCATTCTTCCTTTCCGGATTGCTGCTTATTACTACAACCGAATGTCCTTTTTGAACCAACTCTTCCGTAAGTGGCCTACTAATATGTCCTAACGAACCTGTAACTACGATCTTCATTGATCTTCTCCTGAATTAGAGATACTTATATAAGCGGTATTTCTAATTCTGATCCGTTTAGAACATCAGAAGTTCGTTTTAGCTTGATTATTCGTGTAGCCGAATCTCAGACGAATGTAGCCATATTTAAGGCTTTAGAGAAACTTAAACTAGCGATTAGTCCTTGGTCGATATTCGTACTTATCTTTACAAACTTCAAAAAGAGAAATATTTTGGATTTTCGATCAATCCGATTTCCATAAACAATGGAATGAATCGGATCAAAATAAGGAGATCCAATGAGATCAATAAGCAATCTTTCTCGGAATATACGAAACGTTTCATCGCTACTACTTATCGCAATTCTTGCGTTAGGATTCGTTGCATGCGCATCAGCAACTTTGAAACCTAAAATAGAAGTCCCGAGTTCTCAAAGTCTCATCCAGATACAGCCGATCTTTCACGGAAGCCTTGTGCTTACGATCGGAGATAAAACGATCTATGTGGACCCTTCTTGGGGTGGAGAAAAATATAAGGATCTGAAAAAACCGGACCTGATCGTAATTACCGATATTCATCCGGACCACCTGGATCTAAAGACTTTGGGCGAGATTGCTACGAAAGACACTCCAATTATTGCTCCAGAAGCAGTCGCAAAAGAGGCAAAAGAATACACCCATATCACTCGCTTGAAAAACGGACAATCGACTTCGGTAAACGATATAAGTTTCACTGCTGTTCCGATGTATAATATTACTAAAGAACATTTAGATAAACATACCAAAGGAAGAGGAAACGGCTATCTGATCAAGTTCGGCGGAAAAACGATCTATATCTCCGGAGATACAGAAGATATCAAAGAAATGAGATCATTAAAGAATATTGATATTGCCTTTCTTTGCATGAACCAACCGTATACGATGACTGTCGAAAAAGCTGCAGACGCAGTGAAAGACTTCAAACCGAAAGTCGTTTATCCATATCACTACCGTGGAAAGGACGGACTGAGTGACACTGAAAAATTCAAAGCGCTCGTAAAGGAATCAAGCCCTAGCACAACTGTTGAATTGATCAACTGGTATTAAGACCCTAAAGAATAGTCTCGGGGAGAAGTTTAGGCTTCCTTCCTGGGACTTTGAGAATCGATCATTCTTCAGGAGCATCCGGCAAGAGTGATTTTCTAAACTCCTGAGGAGTCAGTCCCGTATACTTCTTAAAAGAATCGTAAAATGAGGACTTAGATTGGAATCCCACCGAAAATGCAAGATCCAGTATGTTTACAGAAGGATCGTTTAAGATAATTCTCTTCGCCTCTTCTATCCTGTATTTCTTAAGAAGATCCGGAAAGGATATATTCAAAACTTGGTTCAGAAGCTCGGAGACCTGATGAACGGATAAGCCCAGAACAGCAGCAAGATCACTGATGCGCAACTCTTCCTCTAAATAGATCTTATCTTCGTCAAGAAGTCGGTTCAGACGAGCAAGGGCTTCGTCCACATTGATCCCTATGATAGTCGACTTCCTTTTTTCATTGGAAGAATCCGACTGATTCTCAAGCACACTATTTTGGAAGCTCTCTAGCTCCTTCCTCCGTAATGCGATCTCAAATTCCAATTCTCTGATTCGAGTCCGAACGACTCGGCTTGTCAGGAATATATTGATAGGAACGAAGAAACCTATAAAGAAAAGAAAACTCTTACCATCAAAGGAGAAGTAGGTCTTATAAGAGATGATATTCAGGATCTCTATCGCAAGAAGAGAGAACATACTCATAGCGAACCAACGAGTCTGGATCGTCTTTCGCTTCATCGCGATAAGGCTTAAGATAATCGCAGTACCAGTCACCGCCAAGTAGAGGATCGTAAAAGAGCGAGAAATAAATAACCTAGGAAACTGAGTAAAACTCAAGGCGACTAATATTGCCGTCAGAATATTGACCGAGTTATAGAAGTACCAAACAGGTTTGAAATTCTGTTTGATCTTGAGAAAATAAGAAACCCAAAGAGTGCCAGAGATGATCAGGTATCCGATCATGATCTTCTTTCCCAAGGAAAGAGGAAATCCGAGTCCAGGAAAGAGGTATCTGGATGCTATTCCCGACACGAATAAAAATGTAAGCCCCATGCCTATGGAAAAAAGGATCTGATACAGAATCCATTTGGAACGAAGACGAACATAGGAATTGATCAGATATGCGATCTGAACGATCACAAGTGCAAGAAGTGAAAACACAATCCCGGAATAAAGAGTAGTAATGGAATACAACTCCTCTGCACTTACTAAGCGAACCTCTGAAAGAATATAGTTCCTAGATTGGATTCTCACCTTAATTTCAGAGCTGCTCTCGAGGAACTTACGGAGTGGAAAAACGGGAAAAATGCCGGGAATCAGCCATTGGTCGACTGGATGAGCAAAACCTGCCTGCAAGCAATTGTCCTTGAGATCACAAACCTGAACCGAATCCAGGTGACTCCATGGAAAAATTAAGAATTCGGTCTTAGATTCCTCAGGTAAATTCCCGATCCGAAAGCGAAGATCGATCGGTTCCGGATAGAATCCCCAGTCCAGAAGCACCGAGAAATCATCGATCTGCTTCCAATTCGCGTGATCCCGGTCCAGAATGCGCAGGTGACCGACCTTGTTCTCATCCCCTTGGGAATAAATCTGAGAAAAGGCTCCAGAAACCAGGATCAAAAATAGAAATACTTTTATTCTAGACACTTTGATCGCTCAAAAACCCAGTCCAGGCTTATAAACCGGGACGATTTTCTCCTTCGTAAATGCTACAAATATAAGAGGGAAATGAAATGAAACAGAAAACACCGTCAACCCCTTCCTACCTTGGGCATCCTAATTGGCCATTATCAAGCCGATTTGGACATTTGCAAATCCATTATACGGACACCAGGGCCATAATTGAGTATTCGAACCGAATCGTACAATATTTTGGTACGAGGGAAGAATCGGACTCATTCGGGATCGAATCATGAATCTGATCCATTCAATTGGAACAGTAAACTTAAACGTGCAGCATGCCATAAGATTGGTGGATGTCTATTAAGAACTTTTCAGCTTACATCGCTAAGAACATCTCACTCTCATTCATTCAGGGAGCATCGAAATGTGATCATCGCAAGATATTCACTGGACCGAATGCACGCCCTTCCCTTCCCATTATAAATTCTTTATATTCAATCATCCTCAAGGGACGAAATCATATTATGTTTTTCGAAAATACTTATTTCGGTCGTAAAGATCGAACTTTTTTGACGTCAGATATTTCTAAATTAGTAGAGGACAGAGAAAGACGCTCTTCGATTTCAGAACGCCACTCTTTCCTTCAGTTACTCGGAGCTTACAATAAATGAATGAAATCGTTTTAATCGCACTCAAGAGACCTTACACTTTCGTGGTCCTTGCTATTCTGATCCTACTTTTCGGGATCCAATCTATCTTTAAGGCTCCGACAGACGTCTTTCCGAATATCAAGATACCGGTCATTTCGGTTGTATGGGGTTATCAGGGAATGCTTCCTTCCGACGTTGCAGGAAGGATTACTTACTTCTTCGAAAGAGCATTAACCAGTACTGTAGAAGGGATCAAGGCTATCAATAGTAGATCCTATTACGGAAGTAGTATCATCAATATCGAACTACAACCTGACACGAACCTTGCGGGAGCCGAAGCGGAGGTAGCGGCCATCTCGCAAACGGTGGTGACGTCCCTGCCTCCGGACATCTCACCACCTATGATCATGCGCTTGGAGGCGTCTTCCGTTCCTGTTGCTATGCTTCAGGTAACTTCGGAGAAGATGACTCCGGCAGAACTCTATAACCTTGCATTCATGAGGATTCGTTCCTTGCTCGTAACCATTCCTGGCGCGATCATTCCTCAGCCTTACGGCGGAACACCTATGCAGCTTTTAGTTTCTTTAGATAAGCAGAAGCTTCTCTCCAGGAATCTTTCTCCTATGGATGTGTTTAAGGCATTCAACGAACAGAGTGCAGTGTTACCTGCGGGAGACCAAAAGATCGGCAAGACAGATTGGATGGTAATGACAAATGCTATCCCTCTTGCTGTAGAAGATTTCAATGATATTCCTATTAAGCGAGTCGGCAATAGCACTTTCTTCATGAGAGACGTTGCAAACGTTGCCTTAGGCGGCCCTCCTCAGTTGAACTCCGTTCTCGTAGATGGAAAGCAATCCGTCCTAATCGTTGTAATGAAAAGTGGCGAGGCTTCCACATTGGACGTGGTTGACGGAATCCGCAAAGTAATGCCAAGGATTAAACAGATCGCTCCGGACGACGTTGAGATCAAAATGTTGAACGATGCATCCGTCTTCGTTAAGGACTCTATCGAGAACGTGGTTCACGAGATGGTATTAGCCGCAGGCCTTACCGGACTCGTAGTATTGCTGTTCTTAGGTTCTTGGAGAGCGACTACAATCATCGCTACCTCTATTCCTCTTTCTCTTTTGAGTTCACTCATCGGTCTTCACATGCTTCACGAATCCATTAACGTGATGACCTTGGGAGGTTTGGCATTGGCCGTCGGTATCCTCGTGGACGACGCCACGGTAATGATCGAGAATATCGACACCCACATTGAGATGGGCAAACCGTTAGAAACTGCAATCATTGATGCTGCGAACGAGATCGTGATCCCGACTTTCGTTGCGACACTCGCGATCGTGATCGTTTGGTTCCCTCTCTTCGAATTGAGCGGGGTTTCCGGCTGGCTCTTCAAGCCTATGGCAGAAGCGGTGGCATTGGCGATGATTGCTTCCTTCATTCTTTCCAGAACTCTTGTCCCTACCATGGCCAAGTATCTTCTGACTGCGCATGATCATGGACACGGAAATGGACATGGATCACATTCCAAACCTAGCGCGAAACCATCCAAGCAAATCCATGCAGTTCATCACGAAACATTTGTGACTAAGAGATTAAATCTTCCGATTACCTTGCTAGGCGAAGCGGTCGGATATCTGAAACGTTTTCAAAAAAGCTTCGAGCATGGATTTACAGACTTCAGAGAGCGTTACTATATCATACTGCAAAGAGTCATTGCGAACCGTAAGAAATTCGTGCTTGTATTCCTTTGCATTGCAACTGGTTCTCTTGTTCTATTCTATCTGAACGGAAGAGACTTCTTCCCAGAGATCAAGGCGGGAACCTTGCAAATGCATATGCGCGCTCCTCTTGGAACTCGTATTGAAGTTTCAGGAAGGATTGCTACTCTCGTTTCAGAAGATATTAAGAAATTACTTCCAGACAAGGTAGAAAGCGTTCTCAGTAACTGTGGACTTCCAGTAGGTCCTCACAACCTTGCGTTCATTCCTACTCCAACCATCGGTTCCCAGGACTGCGACTTAACGATCGAGCTGAAAGACGAAGAGTCTCCGGTTTGGGATTACAGACAGACCCTGAGAAAAGGTTTAACAGAACTTTATCCAGGAACCATATTCACCTTCCAACCTGCGGACTTGACTGCGAAGATTCTAAACTTCGGTTCCCCTTCCCCCATCGATATTCAAATCAACGGGATGGATTTGGAGCAGAACTTCGCATTCGCTCAAAAGCTACAGGGAAAACTTAGAACCATCCCTGGATCTGCGGACGTTGTGATCCAACAAACGATGAGCACTCCTACTCTGCTTGTGAACGGGAACAGAAGTCTCGGCATCAACGTTGATCTTCCTCTGAAAGCAGTTGCAGAGAATATGCTCTTAGCGACTTCGGGAAGCCAACAGATCGACCAAGAGTATTGGATGGATCGTAAGACCGGTCTTTCTTATCAGATCAATATCTATGTGCCTCAGCCTCAGATGAGAAGAACGGAAGACCTACTCACCGTTCCTATCAATAAGGGAGACCTAGAAGACAATTCTGAGAATCGGATCCAACTCTTAGGAAATCTCGCGACCATTACTCCTACAGGAACTCCTGGTCTCGTAACCCACCAAAACCTTTTGCCTCTGATAGACGTTTACGTTTCTGCAGAAGGAAGAGACTTGGGCGGTGTTCTTAGCGACGCGGAACGCATCATGGAATCCATGAAGAGCGAGCTTCCGAGAGGAGCCGCAATCGAGATCCTTGGCCAGGCAGAAACCATGAGAAGCGCTTATATCGAGCTCTTAGGTGGATTGGTTCTTGCGATCTTACTCGTGTATCTGTTGATCGTGGTGAACTTCCAGTCTTGGACAGATCCGTTCATCATCATCACAGCTCTTCCTGGAGCGTTAGCCGGAATTGCTTGGTCCCTATTCCTCACACGCACATATATTTCGGTGCCTGCATTAACAGGAGCGATCATGTGTATGGGAACAGCGACTGCAAACTCCATCTTAGTAGTATCTTATGCAAGAGACCGCTTGATGGTTCACGGAGATGCAGTCAAGGCTGCAATCGAAGCAGGTTATTCTCGGATCAGACCGGTAATCATGACAGCTTCCGCGATGATCATAGGAATGGTTCCTATGTCCATGAGTAATTCCCAAAACGCTCCGTTAGGTCGTGCCGTAATCGGAGGACTGTTAGTGGCAACATTCGCTACTCTCTTCTTCGTTCCATGTATCTACGCAATCGTATACAACAACAAATCAAACGCACAAAAAGGATAACCCCATGATCCCAAAATTACCTAAAAGAAAACTTTTAACTCTTTCTTCGATCTCATTCGGAGGTATATTCCTTTGCTATGTATTCTATCAACAGATTCATAGCGCGGAGAAGTTCAAACAGGAAGCACTGGAAGGTTCCATTCCTAAGGTTTCCGTAGTCAATCCAGAGCCTCCTAATCCGTTGGAGACAATCACTCTTCCTGGGACCATCAGAGCATGGTACGAAGCTGTAATCTACGCACAGGTCTCCGGTTATGTGAAGATGTGGTACAAGGATTACGGTGCGGAGGTGAAAGAAGGGGACGTTCTCGCAAGGATCCGAGTCCCTGCTCTGGATGCGGAATATGCGCAAGCAGAGGCAGATCTGGATTCTCAGAAAGCAAAGTACAAACTTGCTGCAGTTACCGCAGATCGTTATTTAGCATTAAGAAATTCTCATGCAGTTTCCGAGCAGTCCATTTCGGTCGCAGTTGCCGACAAAAACTCCGAAGAAGCTAAGATGAAATCCGCAGAGAAGAACGTGGACAAGTTTAAGGCAAGAATGAATTTCAAAACGATCGTTTCTCCATTTAACGGAGTCGTGATCCAAAGGAATATCAACGTTGGAGACTATGTAAACCAAGAAGGGAATATTGACGACAGCAAAACGCCTTCTAACCTTTTCACAGTTGCAGAGATCCACAGGATGAGATTATTCGTTTCCGTTCCGGGAACCTTTGCGTATCTCCTGAAGCCTGGTCTAACCGCAGAGTTAACAGTGCAGCAATTTCCGAACAGGAAATTTGTCGCGAACTTCCTTACTGTAGCTAAAGGCTTCGACCTGAATATGAGAACGGTAGTAGCAGAGTTCACAATCGATAACAAGGACAGATCTCTATGGCCTGGTTCTTACGCTCAAGTAACTCTTACCGCTGCGGTGAAGAAGGATCTCTTAACGATTCCTTCCAGTTCTCTTGTTTTCGATGAGAAAGGAACACAAGTAGCGACAGTTACCGATGACAACAAGATCCATTTCAAGCCGATCACAATCAACAAGATTGTCGATACCATCATTGAAGTAAGGGACGGAGTTGATACAAGCGATCGAATCGTAAACAACCCTTCCGCTTCTCTTTTAGAAGGAGACGAAGTAAAGGTGGTCGAGCCAAGAACTGGATATGCGGATATGAATGTTACTAAAAAAGATAATACAAAACATGCACCCGTAGCGTCCAAATGAGCAAAACCTTATACATAAAGATAAATAAAACAACCGCCTTACGAATCGTTCTTAGAAAATGGGCCGCGCTCTTACTAGTTCCAGTTTTACTTGTTTCTTGTTTGAGCGGTCCCGCGATAGATCTTGCTCCTAAGTATAAGAGCGCTGAGTTTGTGGTTCCGGAATCCTGGAGTGGATCCGGTCCCTTTGTTAAAGCAAATCCTTCTGAAGGAGAAGCGATACAAAGTGATTGGTGGAGGCTCTTTCACGATCCGGTACTGAATCGATTAGAGGAACTTGCGATCTCTGCAAACCCGGATTTGCAAGCCGCAGCAGAACGTTTCGTCCAAGCAAGAGATGAAATGCTTAAGATCCGTTCCCAATTGATTCCTCATTTAGGGGTAGGATTAAGCGGTTCGAATAATAAGCAATCCGACAACCGTCTGTTTCGTGGAGATGGAGAGCACACACGCGAAGGGACCGCATCTCTCGGAAGCCTTGCTTCTTGGGAACCTGACTTTTGGTCTTCTATCCGAAATTCTACGCGTGCTCAAATCTACAATGCTCAGTCAGTAGCGGCGGATTATGCCCTAGCTAGATTGAGCTTACAAGCAGAGCTCGCATCCGATTACTTCACCTTCAGAGGGTTGAATGCACAGGATAATACGTATCGAATCTCTATCGAGTATTATGAGCAGTCTCTTAATCTTGTAAACCTACGATACAGGAATGGGCTTGCTCCCGAACTGGATGTACAGAGAGCTAAGTTTCTTCTCTCCAGCACTCAGGCAAAACGCTTGGACATACAGGCTAAGATGCGAGTGATAGAAAATGCGATTGCGATCCTAGTCAACAGGGCTCCGTCCAATTTCAAGATCCCTCCTGTAGATGATCTACAAATGGCTTCGTTCAAGGTACCGGCAATTTTACCTGCCACCCTTTTGGAGCGTAGACCGGATGTAGCTTCTATGGAACGTAAAATGGCAATGGCGAACCGGACTATCGGGATCGCTCGTGCCGCCTTCTTTCCGAATATTTCGTTTAACGCAGGAGGAGGTTTCGAGGGGGGAATGAACTTAGTCCAGTTAGCGAATAGCTTCTGGTCTTATGGCTCGACTGTTTCTCTTCCCATCTTCCAAGGGGGCTATCGTAGAGCTCAATTGCAACAAGCATGGTCTGCGTATCGCGAAACGGAAGATAACTATCGCTCCACAGTATTGAACGCATTTAGAGAAGTGGAAAATGGTCTGACTGAAACTTCCCTCATGTCTACACAATCGGAACGCCAGGATGCCGCAGTGGATGCTGCCTTGCAGGTGCAGAATATGACCATGGCATTGTACCAAGGGGGACTCAGTAACAGCTTGGAATTGATTTATGCCCAGGTCAGTACCATGGAAGCTCGAATTGATGCCATTCTAGTCAAAACGGAATTGAATAAAGCGTCTGTTCGATTGATACGTGCGTTAGGCGGTGGTTGGAAGAACGATCAATTACCTCCGGACGATAAGATCCAACCATTCAATATCTTTGATATTCCTGGTAAGAAACCTGATCCTGCCGGCGGAATCGATGTGAATACGGATGAAAATAATGCCAATGCGAAGGACAAGGATCTAACAGCGCCTAGTTTGGATAAGTGATCTCCGACCGAGTAAAACTCATCAAGGAAAAAGCAAGACTCTGTTGCTGAGCTGATCGGTCAGCCAGAGTCCATTGCACGGACTGAAACTAAGTCCCATAGGATTCCTCACATAAGCGGCAGAAACGATATTAGAAGCATTCGTCGAGACGAAATCCGGTTCTCCGAGTACCTTATCCGCATTCATTCCATTGGAGAATGGAGAAGAAAAATGCAACGCTCTACTATTTCCGTTATCTCCTACCCAAACCCCACCGTTTAGATCCGTGGAGACTCCAGAAGGCCCACCGAAACTATCATCTTGCGTGGTTCCCGATCCTGTGCTGGTAAAGTCCGGAGCTCCTAGTACGACATCAGCATTCATTCCATTAGAAAAAGGAGAAGAAAATCTTAATACTCTCTGATTACTTGAGTCTGCGACCCAGAGATGATTATTCTTATCCACTGTTATTCCTTGCGGATAATTCAATTTATTCTGCGCTAATCCTAAAGTGCGAGTTATAAAATCAGTTTGTCCGATCACTATATCCGCACTCATACTATTCGTTAAAGGAGGAGAGAAATGAAGTACTCTGTAATTCATATAGTCACTCACCCAAACACCCCCAGCAAGATCTATAGCTCCTTGCATCGGATAATAAAGTTTATTTGAAGTGATTCCCGCTGATCCTGTTCCCAGCATGATATCGAATGTTCCTCCGGTGGCCACGCCGTTAGGAAAATGAATGACTCTATGATTATTTTGGTCTCCTACCCAAACTCCTCCCTGAGGTTCTCCAGTTACAAAGCTAACACCAGACATGCCCGCAGTTAAAACGATATCGGGGCTCATTCCATTCGTTAAAGGAGGAGAGAAATGGAGAACTCTCGCATTTCCAGAATCCCCAACCCAGACACCACCTTTATAGTCGTGAGCCACTCCTCTAGGATCATACAATTGATTTAAACCCGAACCGGACGCGGACGAAACAAAATCGCTTTGTCCGAGAACTAGGCTAGCATTCTCTCCTGTCTTTAAGGTCCCGCATTCGCTCGCGATCCCGTTACAAGGAGAAGTATCGTTTCCTAATATTTGAGCGAGTAGAGTAAATTTCCAATAGGAATCGCTCGAACGATCACACATGCTTTCCGTCTTGACCGCGCCACAGTTAAGAAAGAAAACAAGAATGCATACGAATAAGAAGTAAGGAGTTTTGCTTATTCGAAAGAGGATCATAGACATTTAGGATTATACGACGTGCAAGAGATACTTTTGTATAGAAATAATTTTCGAAAACGTAATTTACTCTATCACTCGAATGAGTGGCCTGATCTGATCGGAAATAGATGGATCAATACAGGCGGACCATGTTCTGATTCGATAATCCAAATAGCTTGGATGAAAAAAGACGATAAGCGATAGTGCATTAAAAGTAAGATTCTCCGTTGACTTTCGAACTTAATTGTTAGAATGTCTTCTTTGTGTTTAAAAATTCCTTTATCCTAATTTTCTTCCTTACAATCGGTTTCTTTACAACTCCTGCGCATGCTTGGTGGAATCATTTTCTCTTCAACAAACCTGCTCTCGAAAGTTTGCCGGAACTCGTTTCAGCACCGAAAGTCCAAGTAGAATCTCTCGAAGACTTCTTACTGAAAGAAAAAGACGGTCTCGTTTCTCTCATGGACCAAATGGAAAATGAAGCAAGCCATACTTACTCGAAAAATTCTCCGAGACCGGAGCTACTAGCTTTCAAGGGAGGAGATCGAAAAACGATCCGAAATCATTTTCTAAGAGCTCTTAGAGTAAATCCGGGCACTCCCTTAGGATATTATTTACAGAATCTTCCCGGGCAAACTCTTCCAGGAAAAAAATCCAATCCCAATACAGTTAGTATCTACGGGGAGAAGGATCTAAAGCAAGATTACGAATTTTATGATATTCGAATGGGAGAGATGGTAAGTCCCCTCGAGGTACTCGCAACCGCAGGAGACGAACCCGATTTCGGTCTCGACTTGAATCTATTCGTCGATAACGGAGAAGAGATAGGAAAGGATTATAATTTTGGAATACAATCTTTCGGAGATTCTAAGATCTATTATAGTACTCAAGTTCCATTTCATATCGGTTATTATCATGAATCACCTATTATCTTCTTAGCTGCAGACTTTTTGACTCGCACCTATCCTCGGTATAGAGTGTTTCAATTTCAAACTCTCTCCCGTTACGCCTTCCAAACCGGTCATAAGTATTGGGGATATCGATTCTTAGGCTGGGGAATGCATTATGTAGGAGATCTGACGCAACCATATCATGCGAGAGTTCTTCCGAATTACGGTACACTCGGTATGCTTTGGATCAATATCAAAGCTATATTCGGATTTGAAAATGCTAAGAATGAAGCAATCGATCGGATCTCGAATCGTCACCAAACGATCGAAAAATATCATTTTACAATGCTCAGAAACGCGTATGCAAAGAAAGATGTAACTCATCCGTTTATTCAAAGCGTAAAGCAAAGGAATCTGGACAATACATTCGGAGAATATAACGATTCCTATATTATAAATATATTAACCAAGGAAAGCTACGATATTTCAGATAAGATCGATACCCTAATCGATGATTCGAATCTTCTTACAGGTTTTTCTGAAGGGAATCTATTGCCGCAGATCAACCAAAAGTCATTAGTCGAATTAGATTCTGCAATTACAGAACACATGAAAAGTGTAGGTTCGCATATTCGGAATTACGTAAGGGCAGGATTGCCAAAATAATCGAAAGCATAAGGAAACAATCGTGAATCTAATCTTCCCCATCCTCATCGCAATTTTTTCAGGACTCGCAATGTCCATTCAACCTGGTATCAATTCTTTATTAGGTAAAAGCCTAGAAAGTCCTTGGTTAGCATCAACAGTCTCTTTTTTAGTGGGCACAATCGTACTTGCCCTCACCGCATTCGCTTTAGGAGAAATGAAATCTGCTTCTTTCTTAGTGCAAACTGCTAAAGAAAATCCTTGGTGGATCTGGACAGGAGGACTTTTAGGAGCGATTGTAGTTACCTCCGCTCTCGTTTTTGCTCCTAAGTTAGGCGCAACTAGTTGGCTCGCGCTTTTCCTATTCGGACAAGTCCTTACTTCTATACTCTTGGAAAAATGGGGAATATTAGGTTTTCCTGAAAAACCCATTTCTCTACAGAAATGGGTCGGAATGGGCTTACTGATCCTGAGTGCTTGGCTAGTTCGGAAAGGTTGATTTCATTAGATCTAAGGCGACGTCCAGGATCATATCTTCCTGGCCTCCGACCATTTTCCGTTTTCCTAATTCGATGAGAATATCCACCGTTTTAATCCCGAATTTGCGAGAAGCCTCTTCTGCATGACGTAGAAAACTGGAATAGACTCCCGCATATCCGAGTGCCAGAGTCTCCCGATCCACTCGCACTGGTCTGTCTTGTAAAGGGCGAACCAAATCTTCGGCGGCGTCCATTAAGGTAAATAGGTCCGTTCCATGATTCCAATTCATGCGGGAGGCAGCAGCAATAAATACTTCTAAGGGAGCATTTCCAGCACCGGCACCCATGCCCGCAAGACTCGCATCAATTCGATCACATCCTTCTTCCACAGCTACAATCGAATTTGCCACTCCTAAGGAGAGATTGTGATGCGCATGTATCCCCGTTTGGGTTTTCGGATTCAAAACATCCTTCATCGCTTTAAAACGATCTCGGATATCATTCATACTCATTGCCCCGCCGGAATCAACGATATAGATACACTCTGCACCGTAACTTTCCATTAACTTACCTTGCTCCGCTAATTTTAGAGGAGGAATCATGTGACTCATCATCAAAAAACCGACGGAATCCATTCCCAAATGCCTTGCATATTCGATATGTTGTTTAGATATATCCGCTTCCGTACAATGCGTGGCTACTCGCACCGAACGAGCACCTGCGTTATACGCTTCTTTTAGATCATGAATGGTGCCTATACCAGGAAGAAGCAAGGTCGCAATTCTTGCATGTTTTACGATTTGAACCGCTTCTTCAATCATCTCCAGATCGGTATGAGCTGAAAATCCATAGTTAAAGCTAGAACCTTGCAGTCCATCCCCGTGAGCTATTTCAATGCTATCTACTTTAGCATTGTCCAGAGCTTGTACTATATTCTTTACGTGAGAAAGCGAATATTGATGGCGTATTGCATGACTTCCATCTCTCAGAGTCACATCGGAAATATAAAGCTTATTGCCTTGAGCAAGAGTCATTTTGCAGTCTCCCGTAATTTATAGTTTTGTAATTTAGCGATCTTCTCCCCGGCAGCCATGGCCGCAGAAGTCATGATATCCAAATTCCCTGCAAAAGAAGGTAGATAATGCGCAGCCCCTTCTACTTCTATAAAAACTGTGGTCTTCAACCCTGACATAGTTCCTACACCTGGAATTTTCAGAGGACTATCCTTGGAGATGAAATCGAATAAGATTTTCTGTTTCAGACGATATCCTGGAACGTAACTCTGCACTGCCGCTACCATATCCAAGATAGAAGCTTCTATCTTGGATATATCCTCCGATTCTGAGAGTATATAGATCGTGTCTCTCATCATAGGTGGAGGTTCAGCCGGATTCATGACTATAATCGATTTTCCTTTTGTTGCTCCACCTACCGATTCTAACGCTTTAGAAGTGGTTTCCGTAAATTCGTCTATATTCGCTCGAGTACCAGGTCCTGCTGATTTACTACTGATGGAGGCAACGATCTCAGCATAATGGACCTTTGCAATCTTAGAAACCGCATATACAATCGGAACGGTTGCTTGTCCCCCACAAGTAATCATGTTAATATTTTTCTGATGCAGATTCTCTTCCAAATTTACTACCGGAATGCAGTAGGGACCAATCGCTGCAGGAGTTAGATCAATCATTCGTATATCCGGGTTCTTACTTCTTAATATTTTGTCGTTCTCAATATGAGAATGCGCCGAAGTAGCATCAAATACGATCTCGATCTCGGAAAAATCAGGAAATTCTAATAAACCATTTACTCCTTTATGCGTAGTTCTAACCCCTAACCGTTCGGCTCTTGCCAATCCGTCAGAATTCGGATCGATACCAACGAGTGCCTCAACTTTCAAGTCTTTCGAGTTCCTCAAAATTTTGATCATCAAGTCAGTTCCTATATTTCCTGATCCGATAATTGCAGTTTTTACTTTTCGTTCCATAAGAAGTACCTAATGTAAAAGATTGAATTAAACCATTGTGCAAGAAACTCTGCCGAGCCCCTTTATCTCTGCATCCAAACTGTCGCCGATCTGAATGGGCACCATCGGCCCTAAAGCACCGGAGAGAATGATCTCTCCCTCTTTCATTCCCTGGCCTCTCTCTATTAGGTTTTTTGCAAGCCAATAGGCAGCTCTTAGCGGATTGTTCAAGCAAGCAGCACCGGATCCGAGAGACTCAATTTTCCCGTTTTTTCGAAGAGACATCCCGACTCCCGCTAAATCCAAATTTCCCAATGAAACCGGTTGATTTCCTAAAACGAATAGTCCACATGAAGCGTTATCCGATACAGTGTCTTCCAATTGGATCTTCCAATCCAGAATGGCGCTATCTACTATCTCAAGAGCAGGAAGAGCATAGAGGATTGAATTCAAAAATTCCCCGTAGCTCGGAATACTTCCTTGGATCGGTCGAGCTAAAATGAAAGCGACCTCCGCTTCAATCTTTGGCTGCAAGAGTTTAGAAGTAGGTACTTCATCCAAATCCAGATACTCCATATCTGAAAAAAGAGTACCAAAGTCTGGCTGATCGACTCCTAACTGGGTTTGAACGGACTTAGATGTCAGTCCTATCTTCTTGCCTATCTCCTTAGAGCCGGTTTGCAATCTTTCCGAATGATTGATCTTAGCAATTTCATAAGAAATTTCTAAACCACGGATTCCGTATGTTTGAGTGATTGGAGGGATCGGCCTTTTGCTTCTTCTCGCTTCCCTTAGTGCAAAGGCAGCCGATTGTATATTCGAAGGATCCTCTTTATCACCCATATTATATTCTCGCGAAAGGTTTTACTTTTGATGGAAGGGATACCGATTTGATATCAAGTTGACGCTCTAATTCCGTTACAAGAGAATCGCCATTCGATCTTGCCATACCAAACACGAATTTATCCGGACGTAATAACACTACCCCGTTCTTCTTGTATCCAGCCTCCCGAAACCAAGGCTTTAAAAGACTATAGATATCTTCGACCTCGCTCAGATCCGAATCAAAGTCCCTGGCCACACCTCGAATGCCTTGGGGTCTTTTTCCTTTTTCATAAATCGTAATATACTTTGTTCCAATAGAATTCAGAAAAGAGAGAGACTTATCAGAAAGATATTCTCTCGGATCGATTCCTTGACCAATGATAGCATAAGAATTCCCGATGATCTGATCCATCTTTCGATTCGTACCATCCAGGATCTGAAGCTCCGGTTGAGGTATCAAAGTACCCGCGTGACGATTGGTAGAATTCCTAGGCAGGCCAAAATACATTCCATTTTTATATTTAGGTTTAGGTTTGAACTTTCCTTCCTGGAAAATCGAATACAAACTAGGAATTGATTTGATCACCATTAGAAAAGTGTCACGTAAGGCAGCCAGAAACCGATTCTCTAAGGATACTACATCCTTAAGGATCGTTGAGATCTGGATCATCGATTTTGCATGAAAGTATCTTTCACTCTGGTATGTATCTAATAATCTATCACTCGCTCTTCCACCCAATACCTCGATCAGCTTCCAACCAAGATTGAAGGCATCCCTGATCCCGGAACTCATACCTTGGCCCATAAACTGAGGAGTCATATGTGCAGCATCTCCTGCTAAAAGAACACGACCTTCTCTCCACTTCTCCGCAACGAGTCCGTTAAACGTGTATACCAATCTTCTTTTGATCTCGAAAAGATCTGGATTCACATGTTTCGATAATAACATCCGGATCGTTTCTGGTCTCTCCATGTATTCTTTGGAAATACCGGTCTTCAGTCTGAATTCGAATCGATGATATCCATCCGGCTGAGGACAACTCACAACTGGTCCGTTCGGATCGCAGTAAAAATTGAAATACGGAAGATGACGAAGCCCCAGCTCCATGTTCTTCTGTCTTAAGTCCACCACCAACCAAGGTTCCGGGAAATTCTTTCCTTTCAATTTTACGTTTAAGATCTCGCGGACCTTACTTCTTCCACCATCGCAGCCTACAACGTAGGTTGCTCTGAGAGATTGTTCATCTTCATCTTCTTTCGGTTTTGGATTTTCAGCCTTCTGTCCGTATGCAGTCCCTTCGGAAGCGATATGAAAAATAGTAACCCCTTCCTTATCCTGTACAAGAGACCTAAACTCTCTTCCTCTGAAGATCCTAACATTATCATACTGGCCGAGCTTCTCGCTTAGCTTCGTTTCCAAATAAGGTTGGTATAAGAAATTTACAATCGGCCATCCATTAGGAGTTCCTGTTGGAATGTACTGCCCGATTGGCCTTCCATCCTCAAAGGTAAATTGAACAGGAATATCAAACATCATGTCTTTATGAAGATCATCCGCAACTCCTGCAGCCTGAAACGCTCTAAGACATTCATCATCAGTATAAACGGCTCTCGCATTTCCATAAAATACTGGCTCTTTCTCCAGAACGATGACGTTTAATCCTTTTTTGCCCAAGATATGCGCGAGAGTAAGTCCCGCAGGGCCTAATCCTATTATCGCCACATCGTAATTCTCTTGTCCGGAAATACTTAAACTTTCCATAATATTCTAATCCTCCACTATCAAAACGGACTATACTCTGAACGGAATAAAGAGAGAAATCCCCTCGCAAATTCGTTCCATCTGGAGAATGCGGTAGCATTCTCAGGCTCATGACCCCAGGCACTGATCCGATTGTATTTATTCTGTTTCCACTCATTCTCATTCACCGCTATAGGATTCCATCCGACTTCGAATTCAAAACCGGAAGGAGTGATCACGTAGAAAGATAACTCTAGATCATTCGGATGTTGCCCGATCCCATGTGCGATCTCGAATCCCAATTCTTTACAGCGATGATATGCCTGGGTCATATCTTCTAAATTCTTTACTTCAAGATTCAAATGCTGGATTCGAGTAGGAAGTGGATCCATTCTCAATCCTCTTGTAGCAGCAATCGCTAATGAATGATGACGAGGATTCATCCTCAGAAAGGTAATATCCAATATTACTCCCGACATTCTCTGTTCTATACGATCGCTTATCCTTGCTCCAAAGATTTCCTGCCAAAATTCTATCAATTTCTCAGGTTGCTTGGAAACGATTGCAACATGACCCATTCCAAATTGCTCTGTAACAAATCCTTGCGACAACATATTCAAAGGAGTTTCAGTAAGGATCGGTTGAGTGAAGATCTCTATCTTTAGCCCTTTCGGCCCGGAGAATTCCCAAAATGCATCTACACCTCTTAAGCTTGCATCGAACCCATTTCCTTTCTTAACAGATATATTTCTTTTTTTTAATATCCCTAATATGTTCTGAAGAGAATTTTCATCCTTAATTCGAAATCCCAAAGATGTTAAATCTTCTGAAGTTCCCTTCTTGATCAGAAATCGTCTGGCATGTTGATCTATCCTAAAGGAAAGCATATCTTCAGAGAGATATTCAGCATGCAGACCTATCCCATCCCTTCCAAAAACGAGCCATCTTTCCAAATAATTGGATTCGATAACGACGTATCCCAGTTCAGCAAAATTGAAAGAATCCGTAGAAAAGACGTGAGACATCTCTTAGATCCTCCCGGAGGTTTTTGAACCTGAATGGAAAGAAATAAAGGATTTTGTAATGGAATTGAACTCTTCCGCTCTTTCCCATTGCACCCAATGTCCGGTCTTGCTAAATAAATAAAGATCGCAATTGAGCAAACGCTTCTGCAAAGAAGGTCCACCACTAGGTCGGTTGACTTTATCTTCAGTTCCCCAAAGCACTAAGGTCGGGATCTCGCATTTGGAAAGTCTAGGATCCCTAGTGAAATCTAAATTCTTAAAGTTAGGAATACCTCTTGGTCGACGTAGAGGAGGAGATTGAATCACCTCCGGATCGATACTGGATCTATATCTCTCTTCGATCAAAGAGGGAGGAATATCCAAACCACCGTAAACCAAGTAATCTCGAATGAATTCAGTAATCTTTTCTAAGCTGGGCCCTTTCCCTGAATAATAATCTAAAAGGAGACTTAGACCTTTCGTAGGGAAAGATCTTGTTGTGTCTACCCCTCCAGGACCCATAAGAATCAGAGAAGATATCATATCCGGTTTTTCTAATCCCATTCTCAAGGCACAGGCACCTCCCAGCGAGTTGCCTATAACATGTGTCTTAGAAATACCTAATACATCCAAGAATTGAAACATTGTAGCAGCAAGGTCACCAAAGGGATCTTTACCATTAAGCCCTTTAGTCGATCCTCCGTAACCAGGCATGTCCGGGACGATAACCTTGAAATTCTTAGCAAGATCCTCAATGTTCTTAGAATAATTCGATATTCCTGAAGCTCCAGGACCCCCGCCATGCAGCATTAAGACCGGTTCACCTGTCCCTGCTTCATAGAATTGGATCCTTCGCTTCCCTACGGGCAAAATCCTTGATCCGGCTTGAAAATCCAACTTTCTCAACTCCATATCACTATCCTCTGACGATCATATTTATGAGATAACTCTCATTTTTGATATATATTTATTTTTTGGAATCTTCCTCATTAAAAACTTTTGTCAAGCAAAAATAAACAAATCAACAGCGTTCTCGTATATTTTCGATCAAAAATAAGAACAAAAGTTGACTAATATATTATTTTTGAAATATCTCTCATTTTAATAGAGTATATTTAATAATGAATATTGACTTTTTAAACAACGATTGTTATTTAAAATCATTGTGCAAAGAAATCAGGAGATAATATGCGTAAGGAAATAAGGACCATCGATGTGCATCATCATTTTATCCCTTCCTTTTATACCGAAGCCTTACATGATCAGGGAATAAAAGTGGTTGCAGGTGCGCCTCTTCCATCTTGGGATCCGAAGCGTTCTATAAATGCGATGAATGTAAATGGCGTTCGAACTGCAATTACGTCCATTTCTTCTCCAGGAGTCTATTTCGGTAATCGAGAAGCTGCAGTTTCTTTGGCACGTCGCTGTAATGAATACGCAAGAGAAATAAAGGAGTTATACCCTGGGAGATTTGGCTCATTTGCAATTCTCCCGATGCCTCTCCCCAAAGAATCAACGCAAGAAGCAATCTATGCCTTGGATACTTTAAAGGCCGAGGGAGTCGTTCTTCTTGCCAGCACCAGAGGTAAATTTTTAGGAGATCCTGATTTTGAGGAACTCATGGCAGAGTTGAACAAAAGAAACGCAGTTGTATTCGTTCACCCAGATATTCATCCAAGTAGTGAAACTCTTGGATTAAAAACTCCCGGATTCATATTAGAATTTCTTTGTGATACAACGAGAGCTGCAGTGAACCTAATCTATACAGGCACTCTTGAAAAGTATCCTAGGATCAAATGGATACTCGCGCATGCGGGAGGATTCTTACCCTATGTAGCTTGGAGAGTATCTTTAGGAAATCTTCTCCCTGAAATTTCAGAAAGAACACCGCAAGGAATACTCACCTATTTAAGAAGGTTTTACTTTGATACTGCATTGTCCCCTTCCCCATTTGCAATGTCCGCATTGAAAGAATTAGTGGATTCAGATCACATTCTATTCGGTAGCGATTTTCCATTCGCTCCAGAGCCTCTCTTCGTCCATCAAAGAGAGGAACTTGCTAAATTAAAACAATTCGATCCTACCACTCTCGCCGCGATTGACAGAGGACATGCATTAAAATTATTTCCAAGCTTAGCAACAGAAGGAGAGGCCTCAGGGATCGCTCCTAGTTTTGACAGTATGGATCTAGGCACAGCAATTAGATCCCGAGTCATCAAAAGATTCGTAAGTCTTGCAGCAAAAGTGAGGAACCGTTAACGAAAATGAATATAAAAAGAATGATTACTCTTTCCAGGCTCGGTCAAAGGCTCTTTGGCTAATATTTTTTGCTGTGGTTGCGGATACACCGAATGCCTTTAAAACAAAAGCGATCATTTCCACATCATGGGATTTATTTTTTACTCTTCCTTCCAAGATATTGCGGATCCCATAATGCAAGGCACCTACATACAGTCCCAATGCAGATTCTTCCGAATCGATAGTAAATCTACCGGACTTAATTGCTTTTTGCATGTCTTTCAATGGTTGAGCTCGAAGAAGTTCACTCATCCTTGGTGCCACTGCCGCAACCCTGATCAAAGCCCAAGCCCAATCAGCATCGTTTCTAGCTCTCTTTAAAAAAAGCATCCCACCTATTGCCATCCTTTCGGCCCCATCCGTAATGTCGGGCATGAGAGTGACAGCCTCGGCCACCAAGGACTCGGCTAGAGCGAGAGCGGATGCTTCTAACAATTCTTCTTTCGTTTTAAAGTAATTATAAAAAGTCCCGTTTGCAATTTCAGCTTCTGCAGAAACTTCCGCAATCGAGGTTTCCCCAGCATCCTTAGTTGCGAATAAACGTAGAGCTGCATTCATAATCTGCGCCCTTGTTCTTTCACGTTTTGGAAGAAGGATTTTTCGCCGTTTTGCAATTGCCATTACTGCCATTTCGACAAGTAAGATCAGCCTATCAACTACAATATTGAGAGATATCTCATTTATTGATTACTTTATAACAATAAATCGTAAATCCATTGCTCGACCAAAGCACTAAACATAGAGATTGAAACTTCTTAGTAAAATATTTACATTTATAAATCTTCTTTTATACTTGACTAATATTTCATTTTTGACAATTCTCTCATTAATATTTGATATGCCCACACGTATTCCAAGACAATCAGAAGATCCGATAAGTAAGGCGCAAGATATCGCCTACGTTCGATTAGGTAGAAAGGACTTGGAGTCTGCGTATAATTACTATTCAGATTTCGGCTTGAGAGTAAAAAATCGAACAGAAGATCGAATTCTTTTCCATGCTATTAGCTCCGAATTCCCCTGTTGGTCCATTGAAAGGGCCAATAGGGATTTTTTACTCGGCTTTGGCTTTTTCATTTCAGATAAAAAGCAATTTGAAGAATTACAAAAAGTTAAAGGTGCGATCCTTCACCCGAAAGGAAGATTCGGGGATATTCCTTCCTTAACCATACTCGATCCATCCGGACTTCCAGTGGATGCAGTCTATTCTTCTCCTTCACATATTGGATCGGGGATTAGATCAAAAAGAAGTTGGAATCGTTTCGATACGACCAAACGGATCAATACGCCTCAGCCAAGCATTTCTGGTCCGCCAGAAGTAATCCGTTTAGGACATGCAGTTTTCTTAAAGCAGGAATTCTATAAAAATGCACAATGGTACTGTGATACATTTGGACTCATTCCGTCCGATATCCAAATCCTTCCAGGTTCCAAAGAGCCTGTTCTCTCCTTTCTAAGATGTGATAGAGGAGGAGAAGTGACCGATCACCATACGATCGTAATTGCCTCCGGCGCCGATGATCGTTTGGAACACTGTGCCTTTGAGTTGAATGACTTGGATGAGATCGCTCAAGGTAGAGAATGGTTACTGAATAAAGGTTGGAAACCCGCTTGGGGTCTAGGTAGACATCTTTTAGGAAGCCAAATATTCGATTACGAAAGAGATCCTACAGGAATGTTGGTCGAACATTATACGGATGGGGACAAGTTTGATCGTTCTGTCCCTGTAGGTTTTCACGAGATCAGCCGCAAAAGTCTGTATCAATGGGTACAGGACATGCCGGAAGATTTTCTAGATACTAAATTGAATTTTAGAACCTTAAAAGAACTTATTAAGGGAATAATTTCAGGTAGAAAGATCCAAATCAAAACATTAATACAAATGAAGACAATGGCATCACGATCTCCAAGAAAATGGATCAATTATTAAGGAAGAAAGAATGGCGAAGAATTATATTCGATTTCAAAAGAAAGATAAGATCGATTGGGGATTTTATAAAGACGGGTCAGTGACTCCTTTAGAATTCGGAAATCTAAGTACTGCCGAATTCTTAGAGTCCATTCAAAGAAATTCTAAGATCAAATCTGAGACGAAAGTTCCATTCGAGCAGGTTTCTATCCTTTCTCCGATTACCTCTCCCTGCCAGATCATTTGCCAAGGAGCGAATTATAAGCAACATTTGATCGAATCAGGCCTGGATCCTGATGAGAAAACGTATGATATGTTTTTTACTAAATCGGATGCATCTCTTACTTCTCCTATAGGAAACGTAATCCGACCAAAACACGTGAGACTACTGGATTACGAAATCGAATTAGGTTTAGTCTTTGGCAAACGAATCGATTCGAATTCCAAGATCACTCTTGCAAATGCTTCCGAATTCGTAGCGGCATTCTTTATGGCGAATGATGTGTCTGCCAGAGATATCCAATTACCGCAATTGCAATGGTACAAGGGAAAATCCTACAGAACTTTTCTTCCTGCTGGGCCGATGCTTGCAGTATTAGAACCGGGAGATTTTGAACTCTTAGAAAATTTGGAACTAACCTTATTAGTCAACGATGAGATCAGGCAACATGATACTGCTTCTAATCTAGTATATAAACCGGCAGAGGCAATATTAGAATTATCTCAGTTTTGTAATATTAATCCAGGGGATGTTTTGATCACAGGAACTCCTTCCGGCTGCGCATTGAGAGCTCCTGGAAAATTGATCCAAAAGATAGCGGCACTTTTATCAGAGAAAAAGAAATGGGAATTATTCGTAAAAGGCCAATCGAAACGAAAAGAATACCTTCAACCAAATGATAAGATCAGATCTTCTATTAGGACTGCGGATCGAAGGATAGATTTAGGGGATCAAATCTTAACCGTAGTCCAAGAATCCTGATCTCTCTTTGTTCAATTCTATCTATTAAGGAAAGAATAACACTCTAGAGTTCGAACCGTCTACTACCCATAAACCGCAAGGTGCCATAGTTAGACCTGGAACGCCATATACTTCCTTATCAGAAACGGCAGCGGTAGTATTGGTTGATACAAAATCCGGTTGTCCGATCACGTTATCTGCAGCTTGTCCGTTGGTAAAAGGAGGAGAAAAACGAACCGCTCTGGTATTGCTACTTTCCCCTACCCAAACTGCTCCGTTAGAAGCAAAAGTCACAGCATTCGGATTGTATAATGAAGTTTGACTCGTTCCGCCTGTATTCGAAACAAAATCAGGTTGGCCGAGTACAAGATCGGCATCCATTCCATTCGTAAAGGGAGGAGTAAATCTAAGGACCCTGTGATTGCCAGTATCTGCAATCCAAACATTTCCCGTTGGATCCACACCCACACCGAATGCAGTACTAAATTTGGATTGAGAAGTCCCGCCCCCGCCCGTAGTAAAATCAGGATGCCCAAGCACTATATCCGCGTTCATGCTCGTAGTAAGCGGAGGAGAATAATGCAAAGCTCGACTATTAAAGTAATCTGTAACCCAAACTCCTCCTGCAGAATCTACGGTAACATCAAACGGGTTGTTCATTGTATTTTGTGTCGTCGTGCCCGTTCCTGTTCCAAGCATGATATCGTATGTACTCGAAGAAGTCATCCCAGCGGCATAATGAAAAACAGAATCACCTAAACTGTTCGTGACCCAAAGACCTCCGTTCGCATCTACGGAAATCCCTCTGGGTACATTCGAGCCGGTCAGTATGATATCTGCGTTTTGGAAATTGCTGAAAGGAGCGGAAAAGTGCAAGGCCCGATTTGTATTTCCATCGGAAATCCAAAGACCGCCTTTATGATCCAGGGCAATGCCGGAAGGAGAGAACTGATTCGCGCTTGAGCCACCAGCAGTGGCAGTCGTAAAATTAGGCTGCCCTAGAACGATCGTGGCGGCCTCTCCTTGCTTTAAAGCACCACATTCTTGTAAAGAAATGGCGCAAGTGGAGCTGGTATCATTTAATAAAAACTTAATTAGCTGGTTTTTTATGTATGCATCATTCGAGGGATCGCAAGGAGCCTCTTTGTTAATTGCACCGCATTGCAAGAAGAAGAAGAAAAATCCCGCGAATGCCAAAGGCCTTCCCATTGGAAAGATTGATCGACAGATCATTCTATTAAAATCCACCTCTATTCGCTCTCTTTTGCAAAGATCGACCATTGGACTTATCAAAGGAAACAAATAATTCATTTGTATCAGATAAACCGATGCAAAACTGATTAATTTTTGAAAGACCTACACATCGCTCATTCGAGGGATATAGAAACAGAATTTTACGGAACTAAATCGATCCCTTAAGACATGGTAAATATACAGATTTCATATTATTGGATTAAATATAAATTTGTAGTTACTACATTTTTATACTTGATATTGTTTGAGAATGCGCTTCAGTTAAAATTAACTTCAGTTACAGGAAGATCTAAAAGAATGGGATTGCGTGAGCTAAAAAAAGTGAAGACCAGAAAACTCATTTCTGATATTGCCCGTGATCTATTCATTGAGAGAGGATTTGCGCAAGTCACGGTTGCCGAGATAGCAGAGAAAGCCGAGGTGGCGGTCACTACACTCTTCAATTACTTTCCTACGAAAGAGTCGATCATCTTTGATCGCGAAGATGAGATCGATACGGAGATCCTAACGGCAATCCGCAATAAGAAAAAAGACCACTCTATTCTAGATGCTCTACATAAGTATTTCCTCAATAGTAAACTCATTAATCCTCCTAACAAAAGGATCTTCTCAGAATTCATGAAGCTTGTAAGATCTTCTCCCGAACTTGCCTCCTATTTCCGCGGAATTTGGAGTCGGTATGAAACTACTTTGGCCAAAGAAATTCAAAATGAATCCGGGGCAAATAAGACGGAAGCAGAATGTATTGCAAAGCTGATTCTCGAAGGAGTGAACTTTGCCTGTAACTCAGCATCTCCAAAAGATGCCTTAAATCTCACGTTCAAAATCTTAAAAAATGGGTGGAATAAATGAATCACACCAAATCGTCTTACGACGTAATCATATCCGGCGCAGGTCCTGTAGGACTATTCCTAGCTTGCGAACTGGCTTTAGCAAAATGTTCAGTCCTTATATTAGAAAAGGCTGAAGACCCGCATTTGCCCTTAAAGCAACTTCCTTTCGGAATACGAGGGCTCTCTTCTCCTACCATCGAAGCACTCTATCGAAGAGGATTGTTAAACGAATTAGAGATACATAAAATAATCAAAAACCCGCATGCCAATACTGTGCAGGGAGGACCGCGTCGTCAAGCAGGACACTTTGCAGGCATCCCGTTTCACGATGGTGATATCGATACTTCTCAATGGAAGTATAGACTACCAAGTTCCACCGAAACCATTTTGATCTCCGAAATGGCAGAACTTGAAACTATATTGTCTCGTCGTACTGAAGCCTTAGGAGTAGAGATCAAGAGAGGGCTCGCGTTAACTTCGCTAGAACAAACGGCGGATGAGGTGACTGTTCAAGCAGGTGATCAATCTTTTCGAGCACAATGGCTCGTAGGTTGTGATGGAGCTCGAAGCATTGTCCGTAAGACAGCGGGTTTCGAATTTGCCGGCACTGATCCTGAATTCACAGGATATTCTGCAAAGGTCGACATTGCCGATCCGGAAAAGCTAAAGCCTGGCCGCAATCCTACTCCTACCGGAATGTATTTGCAATCTCAGCCTGGTTTCCTAATCATGCAGGATTTTGACGGCGGGGAATTTCATAATTCAGAAAAGCCAATCACTCTAGAACATGTGCAGAAGACAATTCGCTATATCTCGAACACAGATGTTACCATCAAAGCTTTACATTTCGCATCCACTTGGACGGACAGAGCAAGACAAGCAACTGAATACCGCAAAGAAAGAATCCTGTTAGCAGGAGATGCAGCACATATTCATTCCCCGCTAGGTGGGCAAGGATTGAATCTTGGTCTTGGGGACGCAATGAATCTAGGGTGGAAGCTCGCCGCTACGATCCAAAAGAAGGCGCCGAAAGGTCTATTAGATAGTTATCATATAGAGAGATATCCGATCGGCGCTCAAGTTCTAGATTGGTCAAGGGCTCAAGTTGCCATCATGAAACCGACGCCACAGTCTCGCGCGTTACACGCGATCTTTCATGATCTACTGGAAACTAGAGACGGAGCCACCTATATTGCAGGAAGAGTATGGGGAATTCACACGCAGTATGATCTAGGCAATGCTCATCCTTTAGTAGGTCATAGTGTTCCTAACTTCGAGTTTGAAGATGGAACAAAGATCGGAGAACAAATGAAGGATGGGAAAGGGATATTTCTCGATTTCAATACAAATACTTCTCTAAAAGCCTTAGCTAGCGAATACGAAGACCAAATAAAGTATGTTTCAGGTCGAGCAAAAGAGCAATTCAACTTGAGCGCAGCGTTGATACGTCCAGATGGGATCGTAGCCTGGGCATCTAACGAAGAATTGAATGAACCAGCTTTCCGACAAGCAGCCAATCTTTGGTTTAGTAAATAATGTAAAGATTATAAGGAAGCATCACCCTTCCCTCCAGATGCTTCCCATTACAGAACAAGTTCTAAAATTCATTCTCTAAGATACATTAAGTAATCTTAATAAATAATATTTCTCATATAAGAAGAACCTGTTCTTTCTTCCCGTAACGAACGCTTTAAAAAGAAAAAACATCGGATGTACGTCAATTCCCTTTATGAATATAAACGATTTATAAGAGGATCCAGTTTAATAGTGCGAATATATATACAAACATCCGTGATTGATTGGGAATTCATTGGAGAGAATTTTAAAATGTTCATTAGAAAAAGAATAAAAGTCTTTTGTTCCGTCTTGGTGCTTTGGACGATTGTTGCGAGCTGTTCACCAGACTCGAAGCTTTCACCTTTCCCGTTCTCGCTTACTCAGGCTACGCAGTCCGTTAAGTCTGTTACTTATTCTGCGATGTCTTTAGCGGGTTTAAGTATTCCTCCCTCGCCCCCTTTGAGCACAAATGGAAGATACATCGTAGATGCGAATAATAATCGTTTTAAGCTTAAGGCAGTGAACTGGTATGGTGCAAGCGATACTCGCCAAGTTGTGGGAGGATTAGATAAGCAACCTATTTCGCATATCGTTTCTCTGATCCAGGAATGGGGTTTTAATTCTGTTCGCCTTCCTTTCTCTAATAAGATGCTCCATGATACGAGTATCGTTCCGAATGATTATGTTTCTGCGAATCCTCAATTCTTTGGCAAGACAGCTTTAGAAATTTATGATGAGACAGTGCAAGCTCTGACTTCTGCAGGTATCGTAGTCGTTTTGAACAACCATACTACCTTCTCAGAATGGTGTTGTGGTTTTGATTATAATGGAGAGTGGTATCATACGGGCTCTTCCTTCGCCTATAACCAGACTCCTGAAATGTGGAGAGCTGACTGGGCCTTCTTAGCGGATCGATATAAGAATAACAAGTTCGTAGCCGCAGCTGATCTTCGTAATGAAGTTCGCACCATGCGTTTCAATGATACCTATCTTCCGAACAGTCCGAACTGGGGTTGGGGAAATATCGACGACTGGCGTAAGGCTTCTCAAGACGCAGCGAATGATATTCTTCGCACCAATCCGGACATAGTGATCGTGATAGAAGGTATTAACTGGTGGGGAGCCATTCCTATTTTAGGTTCCGGAGAACGTCCCTTCTTAAAACCTGTCCGTGATCTGCAGGCTCATATTCGTGCTATGAACAAGCTTGTATACTCGGCGCACAATTACGCGTATATCGGTCCGAAACATAATGGCGACGACACCACTTCCGGTGGAAATATCAAGTACAAGGACATGGACCTTACTACCTTCCGAAATACGATTACGGATGAATGGGGTTATGTTACTGATCCGGATACGATCACAACTTATCCTGTTTGGTTAAGCGAATTCGGCGCTTCCCCCGGAGAGACCAACCCAGCAGATAGAGAATGGCTCAAGAGAATAGTGGATTACTTGATCGATAAGGATATCGATTTCGCAATCTGGCCATTGAATGGAGAGGATGAATGGGGCCTCGTGACCTCCGATTGGTCTCAAACCAGAATGGACGACTGGCGCTTTGAACATTTGAGTCGTCTGATTTCTTTTTCAGGAAAGACAGGAACCGTGACTAACGTGGATCATTTTACGCGCCTAAACTTCAAAGGAGTAGATGATAATGCAAGTACCATCGATAACGATTGGTTATCCGGTGCGAATAAAGGAACCTGTCCCGACGGAGAACGCTTCTTAGGCTTAAGCCAAGACCAAAGAGCTCTTTGTGGAGATACCAAATACGGCAAACTTTGGAATAGCGATCGTGCAATCAACGTGCAAGCAGTCTACGAAACACCTACTCGCTCCCACGACACCGGAGATTGGGCCAGCGGATTCACCAAGTATGAATGTCCTACTGACTATTATGTTGCGGGTGCGACTAAACATTCTTGGGGAACAAGCGGAATCCTCTGCGCTCATAGCAAGATTCCTCTTGCAAACTCCTGCCGTACTGTTTGGTTCGATCGAGGTGATAACCGTTCTTCTCAACGCGCAGGTGATTGGGCCCCAGGTTCTTATAAAGGCCAATGTGCAGACTCGGAGTATGTTGCCGGTATTGCACAAAGAAACGGAGGAGCATCGGCCCTTCTCTGCTGCTCTTCTCCTCTAAGTGGAGAATTGCCTTTGGTCTATAAGGCAAAGGATCTCTCTCATCGCACAGGATTTGCAGAAGGTGACGCCTGGGTCGTTACTACAGCAGATAATTGGGCAGATCATATTCTCTACGGACCTTACGATAGAGGTCGCTGGGGAACTGGAAATAAGAAGGCGATCTTTAGAATGATGGTAGATGTAACTAACGCGAATAACGATAAGGTAGTAACACTGGATGTGTTCGATGGTCAGAATGTATTAGCAGTGCGAGATGTGTATAGACATGATTTCGCAGGTCCTGGCTTATACACTAATTTAGACTTGGACTTTAGCATCTCGCCGGACAAGGTAGATCGCCCTATGGAAGTTCGCGCTTGGTGGTACGATACTTCCTATGTAAAAACGGAGAACGTGACTGTCCAAAATCGCTAATACACAGATCACTCTTAAGTAAAATTTCTTTGCAATATAGATAAAGAAAAACAACAGTAAGGTCGGCTCAACTCGAGTCGGCCTTTTTATTCTAACAAGAGAAGGATTAGCTTTCTTAAATATACTTTACCAGATTTACCAATATAGTAAAATATATTCAAATGGTCCAATTGGCAAAGAAAGGTCCCACAAAGAAAGAAAATATTTTGACTGCTGCGATCGGCGTCTTTGGACAGTTTGGATTCCAAAAAACATCAGTGGATGATATAGCAGAAGCCGCTCATTTATCCAAGCAAGGTCTCTATCTTCATTTTTCCAGCAAACAGGAAATCTTTTTAGCATCCTTGCAAAAGTACTTAGACGATGGATTGATTTTAGTACAAGAAGAACTGACAAAAGCGAATTCATCCCTATACGATCGTCTTCTTGGAGCAATGGATGCTTGGTTCGGTCGCCATTATGCTACATTCTCTCCGAAATCTTTCGATATTATAAAAACCGGCAATAGTATATCCGGAATTCAAATCGAAAAATACAAGGATACGTTCCGAGCAAAGATAGCAAAAGCGATAGCAGAATCTACAGAATTTAAGCGGAGCAAAAATGTATATTCGCCAAAAGAGATTTCCCAAGTGCTTTTTCTTTGCGGACTTACTTGGAAGGAAGAGGATATAACTTCTAGAGCGGATCTCCTGAAAAAGTTCGGTCTCTGCATTCGAGTCTGCTGTCAAATCGAGACTTAATTAGAAGTAATATGGATGAACAAATCTATACTGCAGATACTAACTTGCCAAAAATTAGAAATATATTAGAGCTTTAGTATAATATTCTAAAATGCAAACCCTTAAGACTAAAGATCTTTCTAGTCGTTCGGGACTATTTCGCCAAGGGAAAAAAGGATCTCCCTTGGCATTATAGTTATTTTCTCGAATAAAAGCGGATCGCTTATCGGATCCTTCGAATTTTGTGGTTCAATCTATCCGCCACGAAAAGACTCGTGCCATCCGAAGTCACATGCATTGGAATATGAAATCTCGCAAAGGCTCCCTTTGCATCCGTATCACCAGAAGGGCAAGAGGTAGAATAGCAACCTTGATCAATCGAATCCGGTCCAGCAATCGTGATCACTTGCTTGTCTGAAATGCTGATTCTTCTAATATTATGATTATTATAATCCGTAACATATAGATAGGTTCCATCTGAGGTAATTCCGTAAGGAATCCTAAACTCTGCAGCAACACCAATTCCATCCACATAGCCTAAGGTACCGGAACCTGCAAAAGTGCTTACTACTCTTGATGAGATTTCTATTTTACGAATTGTATAGTTGAGCGAGTCTGTTACGTAAAGATTGGTTCCATCTGTGGTTACGCTAGTAGGACCATTAAAGGACGCGGCAGCTCCCGTTGCATTTGTATTTCCTGAATATCCAGCCCCCGCGAATGTATATACCGCACTACTAGAAAGCACCAACCTGCGGATCTTATTATTTCCCCAATCTGCTATATAAAGGTAGGTTCCATCTGTAGCAAGACCCATGGGAACGTTGAAAGATGCGGTAAGTCCGACCGCATCCACATCCCCGTACATTCCAGTTCCGGCGAGCGTGGTCACTTGCCTTGTTGCAATCTCAATCTTGCGAATTTTGTAATTATAGGTATCTGAAACATATAGATAGGTGCCGTCGGTTGTGATCCCTCCTGGCATATTGAAAGACGCGTCTGTCCCAACCGCATCCGAGCTACCGTAGGCACCAGAACCTGCGAACGTGCTTACTTCTCCAGTCGCAATAACTATCTTACGGATCTTATTATTACTTTGGTCGGCTACATAGAGATTGGCCCCGTCAGTTGTAAGCGAATATGGTTCGTAAAATGATGCAGAGGTTCCTGTCCCTTCCCCACTCCCAGAACTTCCTGTACCGGCAAAAGTACTGACTTCTCCCGTCAATTCTAAAGGACATGATATAGAGCCACCGACGATCCGTGCATTCGGACAAGAAGATTGAACTCCCGAAGCGAGCAAAAGCATTGAAGAAGAATCGCCTGAGCCGGGCGAACAAGAAAGTAATAGGAGAAGAAGAATCCCCAAGATAGCACGAAAATACGTTTGAACAAACTGTATCATAAATTATTTATTTACTAATCCTTAAAGTAAGGACTTTGACCTTATTTTTATACGTTCCTTGAAGCGAAACGTCTTATAATTTCATATCCTAAATAGAATAATTACGGTCAAAAATATCCGATCTAAGAGAAAAAAGAGGATTGTATTTACAATATTTTAATACAGCTTCGCTTGCTCTAATCGAAAGCAAATCGACCTAATTCCAATCATTCCCCCCATCCATTTTTTAAAATCGCGAAGAGTGTTTCTAAAGTTTTATGAGGACGAGAAGAATCGCTCGCCCTATAGAATGCATCCAATATAAAATGTGCAATGGATTGCGCCTCTACCTCGCCCAATTTCGCCTTTGCCTCTTTTTGAAGAACTTTCGCAAGAGAGCTCTCGTATCTCATCGTGATTTGTCTTTCATAAAGAGAAAGCTCCGGGGTCGACTTGATAAAACTCCTGAATTCTCTTACAAGCTTGCGATTCATAGAATTGATTGCAGGATTCTTTAATCCGAAATCAAGGAGTGCATCAAGTATCGAAACTCCCTTTTTTCGAGAGGAAACCGCATGCAGCAATCTCTCTTCCCTTTCGATATCTTCATCAAAGACAAGAGATTCCTTATTCGGAAAATAGTTAAACAAGGTCGGCACCGAAACATTGGCGAGTTTAGCTATTTGAGCCGTTGTAACCTCATGATAGCCCTTTTCCATAAAGAGCTGGGTTGCCAAATCTGAGATTGCTTTGCGGGTTTGTTCCTTTTTTTGCTCTCTTAGTCCCAAAATTGTAAATTCCTTTTAAAATTTCAAAAATTTATGATAAAAAATTTAATTGACTTAAATTTTTTAGTCAATTAAAAAATAAAGATCTACGTCTTATATTTAAAAAGGGGATCCAAATATGAACCAAACAAATCACACTCCAATCGCAATCATTGGCGCCGGACTAGGAGGCTTAACTCTTGCTCGAGTCCTACATGTTCATGGCATTAAATCTACGATCTATGAAGCCGAGGCTTCAGAACATGCGAGAACCCAGGGAGGGATGCTCGATATTCACGAAGACAATGGACAGTTAGCACTCAAAGCGGCAGACCTGTTTGAAGAATTTCTCGACATCATTCACGCCGGAGGGCAAGCGACTCGGTTACTCGACAAGGAGGGAAATATCCTATTCGACGAGTCAGACGATGGAACAGGCGGGAGACCGGAAGTATTGCGAGGGGATCTTCGACAGATTCTTATCAACTCCCTTCCTACTGATACAATCCAATGGGGACACAAAGTCAAAGAGACATCTTCACTTGGTGACGGACACCATTTATTAACCTTTGCTAACGGCCTATCAGTTACTACTGACCTACTCGTGGGCGCCGATGGCGCTTGGTCGAGAGTTCGTCCACTTGTTTCCGAAGCAAAGCCTGTGTACACCGGGACTTCATTCATCGAGACCTATCTTTTTGACAGTGACAACCGTCATAAAGCAAGTGCAGAAATTGTTGGAAGTGGCGCGTTATTCGCTCTTGCACCTGAGAAGGGAATTGTAACCCACCGTGAAACCAACGGAGTACTCCACACTTACGTGGCCTTAAGCAAACCTAAGGACTGGATCGAGAAAATAGATTTCTCTGATCCTGCTAAAGCCTTAGTAAATGTTGCGGACGAATTTAATGACTGGGCTCCTGAATTAAGAGCTCTTATCGCAGAAGGTGAAACGGCTGCGCCTCGCCCAGTTCATTCCCTTCCCGCCAATCACAAATGGACTCGCGTGCCTGGAGTAACATTACTCGGCGATGCGGCACATTTGATGGCACCGTCCGGAGAAGGAGCTAATTTAGCAATGTATGATGGAGCAGAACTTGGGAAGGCAATCGCAGCTCACCCTGGTGATATAGAAGCTGCCTTGCTAGTCTACGAAAAAGAGCTCTTCACTCGCAGTGCATCTGCTGCCATAGACGCAGAGGTAATCTTCAAAGCTTGCTATGGAGATAACGCACCGGAAAGCTTACTGGAGTTTTTTAAAAACGTCGAGCCAGCAAATTGAATCAACCGGTATTTAAGAGTCGATGAGTCTTAATTATAAAAATGATTCTTGGTTCCGATCTTTTTTATCAGTTTTCTCATCGGCTCATATTCTGGATCAATTGCCTTCAAGCGATCCAGAAGGTATTTAGCTCTCTCGTGTTCTCCTGCTAAATAGTAGATCTTTGTTAGATTCATCAAACTTTTCCGACTATTTGGATAACGAAAATGATAGCATTCTCCTAGATCAGCTGCAAGTTCCAGATTGTTGATCTTACGATTGCTGATAGATGCGATTAGAAAAAGATTATCATTATCCGGGAAATGGTGAATCTGCTCCTGCGCTATTCTAGCAGCAGTTGCAAAATCTCTCTGTTCAAAAGCTTGCCTAAGAGCGAGATGATTCGTTCGAACATCTTTTTTGTCACTATCAGAGAGTTCCGCCTCCTTCTTATCTTCAACATTATACGAAATACTCATTAAGCTAAGATCATCTGTAAGATCTCCTTGTTCTATAAGGAAATCCTTTATTTCAAGTAAGTCCCCTCTGCCTTTTCGGACAGCCTTTAGAAAAAGTTCGATATCACCATTTATTTCAGGCAGCCCAGTTTCAGGTTTTCTTATGGATATATCGTCCCGTCCGTCAGAACCAATCAGGATCATATCTCCAGGCTTTAGAAGGAATGTCTTCAATGTAAAAACATTCTCAATTCGATGAGCATCGCTTCCTTCTTGTATAATACGATCGATAATTGGCATGCCAAGTTTACGAATATAAAGTTCTTCCTCTAGGTAACGTGCGTCGCCATCCCGATAAAGAACTGTCCAAGGATGCTCCGCGTTAATGTAATAGAGAAAGCCTCTCTCTTCGTCGACTAATCCGAAGACGATCGACATAAACATAGAACCATCAAAGGATTCGAAAATTTTCTGAAAGTCCAAGTAGCATGCTTTAATCCATTGCTCCGGATATTGATGCTGGTATTTCTTTGCTTTGGCCCTCGAAAGGCAGACTCGAAAAACGCTACCCATGATGATAGCTCCTGCGGCCCCCTGAAGCGATTTCCCCATTGCATCGCCGTTCAGGAAAGTGGTGTAATTTTTTCCACGTAAAGTGATCCGATCCGAGATACAAATATCACCGCCTATCTCATGGATCTGATTCTTATAATAAAATTTCTTTCTCTGTTCTATTAGAGATTCTACCTTAACCGAACCTGAATGCTCCTTTATCTGACTTAAGGGATTGCTGAGATAACTGATCAGAAAATAGTCCTGTTCCTGCATTTCTTTCGCCTTAGTGACTTCACCTAGGGCGGCGGTTAACTGATTGGACTTCCGAGAGATCGTCGTTATTAGATAGTAGACAGTCATAGAAACGATCCCGCCGATCGCGACTATGTTGAGCGCATAAAAGATATCTATTAATTGCTCTGGCAATCGATGGCCGGAAGGATTTCCAATCAACTTAGGCGAAAAAACGGATCCGACAACCACGAGCATGAAAGCGGTTCCCCAATAAAACGCGCTGCGTGCCCCCTGATAAATGAATGTAGCAATCACAACCGGAAACATCCAAAGTATGACTCCACTCGCATTTTGATAGCCGCCTAACGCACCCTGCAAGATCGGAGGCAGGATAAAATACAATCCGAAGCAGGTAATCATAAATAAATGAAAACCTGCCGGCCCCCTCCACCAATAGTATAGAAGAGTAAGAAGTCCACAAGCAGAGTAGATAAGCGGGATAATTGCCGCAAGATATAGATCGTATAACCAGTACGTGAAGGACCAGATCGGGACTAACAAAATCGTTACCCCGAACAATATGACTAGGGCGCGGCGTTTTAATTCTTGCGATGTATCTATCACAGATGAACGATCACTCGCAAAAAGGTAGCAGGAATATAAATGCCTTTATTGTAATTTAGATTTTGCTGATTCGCAAGCTCTACAAACCTCGTGCGAAGTTCGTCTACTCTATCATTTTTCTCAGCAGCTTCGAAAGCGTTCATCGTTGGTCCGTAAAATTTTCTTAGCAACTCGATCAAATCCTCAGGACTTTTATTTTGTGAAATAAAACTATATGTATCTTTAAGCATGGAGATTTTGCCTTCTTTCACTCCAGCCTTCGCAAAATAATCTATAACATTAGCTTTCATTCCCCAAGTCATCGGGCTAATGAAGCCTTCCGGAGGAGGTGGCGAGAAGGACGCGCTTATCCTGAACAACTGAGATACAAACGAGGTCGGATCATTTGGGATCCAGTTTCCCATCACGATACGACCGCCAGGTTTAGTAACACGGACCATCTCGCTTGCAACATCGTATGGTTTAGGAGCAAACATTGCACCAAACACTGAAAGAGTTAGATCAAAAGAATGGTCTCTGACTTCTTGTAAATTGCATGCATCTCCTTCTTGAAATTTCAAATTAGTAAGACCTTCTTCGGTAGCTCTCTGATTCCCCGCCTCTACTAAATTTTTTGCGATATCAATCCCGGTTACTTCCGCTCCTGTTCGAGCAATTGGAATTGCAGTAGTCCCATCTCCGGACCCTAGATCCAAAACCTGAAAGTAAGATGGGATCTTTAGGTCAGCAACAAGCACCTCTCCTGATTGACGCATTAAGGCAGCGATCTCTGTAAAGTCGCCCTTCTCCCATAAAGCTCTATTTGGATTTTCTGATTTAGAGTCTAAGATTTGTTTTATCATGTAACTATAGATCCTATTATAGAGTAGTATATTCTTTCCAGCCTTCCACCCAACTCATAGGGTCGAATAAATTCTCAGTGACAGGATGATTATATTTGCAGATGATGAAAGCTCCTTGTATAATTCTGCAACCTTGTGTAAAAACTTTACAGGCTCTCGTTATGACAACTAATGCACACACACTCAATCGCCAAGAGAGGATATTTATTTGGGGAAGTCGCTGCCTGTTCGCGGGATATCTTCCGGATTTAACCTTACGTCGAAGAGCGGCGGCAACAGTTTGTATAAGCTTGGATGGAGAATTTCAAGTTTCCTTAAATGATACCGATTGGATCAATTTTCGTACTGCATTAATTCCACCCATGATCGATCATTCCATCCGATTCTCGGGACAGTTCTGCGTATTGCTCTTCATGGATTTGAGCGGACCTAATTATGAATTCCTAAGAGCGTCTAATGTAGAAAAGGAAAATGAAGGAATTTTTATATACTTAAGGGAGGAAGAACAGCTCTTCAATAAAATCAATGAGATCCTAGCAACGGATCATGTTTCTGAAGAAGAATTACTAGAGTTGCTAAACCAGATCCCTCCTATCCCAGAGAACGAATCCAGAATGCTAGATCCTCGCATTCAAAAGATCGTAGATTTAATCACTGCGATGCCTCACGAAGATCATTCCGCAAAGGACCTGGCTGAATTTGCCGGTATGTCCATCTCTAATTTAGAGCATCAATTTAAGAAAGAGGTCGGTATTCCTTTTCATTCTTTTCGGACTTGGTTTAGACTTAAATTAACAGTTTACTCTCTTCTGCACGGAATGAGCCATACAGATTCCGCACATAGAGCCGGATTTTTTGACTCCGCACATTTCACACGTACCTTTCGTGCAACATTCGGGCTGCCTCCTTCCGAAATATTCAGAAGTACAAGACATCTGAAATCATTTATAGAAGTACCTGCAAGCTACGTGGAAGCTTAATCGTTTCTGAATATAAAGAAAATCGCAATCTCTTATTCGTAGCTCAGATAAGTCGTCATAGTACCCTTACCTTTCACGTCCACTAATCTGCGAATTTCAATTGGAGATCGATCACTCAATAGTTCGTAAGTAGATTCAGAAATTTGGATCCTACCAGATATACCATGAGATTCCAGTCGACTAGCGGTATTCACAGCATCGCCCCATAGATCATACGCAAATTTCTTCCGTCCGATCACTCCAGCAACGACAGGCCCGGAATGGATCCCGATGCGCATTCTTAAAGGTTTGCCAGATGGATCTTGCAAAGTTTTTACGAACTTTTGCATTTCAATTGCCATTTGCATTGCGCTTTCTGCGTGATCTTCATCCCAAATAGGGATTCCTGCAACCGCCATGTATGCATCTCCGATCGTCTTTATCTTCTCCATTCTATATTTTTCTGCGATCATATCGAACTGAGAAAATACATAGTTTAGAAAATGGACCAAAGTCTCCGGCGATACTTTTTGGGAAATGACAGTGAAGTTCTCTATATCCGCAAATAATATAGAAACCATTTGGTATCCGTCAGCAATCGTAGACGGATTTCGTTTCAATCTCTCTGCTATCGGTTCCGGAAGAATATTCAATAAAAGATTCTCAGCACGGTCATGCTCTTGCTTGTTCTTTGAAATGAAATAATATAAGCTGAAGAAAGTTAAAGTACCAGCTCCAGCAATATTAATAACGAAAAACAATATCTGTAAATTATGCGGAACCTCAGGCACCGGCAATTGGAGATACAGTTCCGCCAATCCGCTCAAAATCAGAACGATGAGAAACAATCCGAACCAGACCAATCCGTGGCGGATCGGAGCGAACGAAAGAGCGCCGAGCGGACAAAGAATCGCCCAAATAATAACGGCTCCTGAATTCTCAAATCCGCCCAAGCTCGCTTGCAAAAGTACAGGAAGCACTAGGATAAAAAGAAACTGAAGAAATCTGAAAGCCAGATACTTTCCGCTGACAAAAACAAAGAAGAGGCTGAGTAGACTCAAAAGAGCATAGCCCCCGGGAATAATAGCCGATTGCGGAAAACCTAATGCAAAATATAAAACGCTCCATAAAAAACCAGCGGCAGTAAATGCTATGGAAAAATTAATGAGCCCGTCTTTGTGAAGTTTCTCTCGTTCTTTTGTCTTCATATCTGTTACCACTTCTATTACCTATTGACTAAGTAAAAAAGATTCACCGCTTGTATAATTCTGCAAGTTCTCTAAAAAATCGAACCTTCTCCATAAAATTTTTCTTAAATTGCAGGATTATACAAGGTGTAAGGACCGGCGCGCTGTATATTGCTGCATATACACGTTACTAAGGCATGACCCAAAAATGAAAGACATTCTTTTTTATCAGCTTTTCGAGGAGCAATCTTCTACTTACACATACTTGATCGCAGATTTGCAAACGAAAGAAGCAGCCATTATCGATCCTGTCTGGGAGACTGCTGAGAGAGATTTAAAACTTATTCGTGAATTAGGACTTCGCTTAATGTATATATTAGAGACGCATATCCATGCGGATCATATAACCGGAGCTTCCGAACTTCGCAAAAACACTATGGCCAAAACCGCCGCCAGCGCTTTATCAGAAGTAGATTGCGCAGACATTCTACTCGAAGATGGCCAGGTCATTTCCCTTGGAGAAAAAGAAATAAAAGCAATTTCTACTCCAGGGCACACAAACGCCTGCATGAGTTTCATCTTCGAAGGGATGGTGTTTACTGGGGATTCTCTTCTGATAAGAGGAACAGGCAGAACGGACTTTCAAGGAGGATCCTCTTCTAAGTTATATGAAAGTATTACTCAAAAGTTATTCTCCCTTCCTGATGAAACACAAGTTTATCCCGCACATGACTATCATGGATTAAGCAATACTACAATAGCATTGGAGAAGAAATTAAACCCGCGAGTCGGCGCAAATCGTTCTGCACAAGATTTCAAGAAGATCATGGATGAACTTCAACTTGCGACTCCCAAAAAAATGCACATAGCACTACCTGCAAACCTCGGCTGCGGTAAATTGGAAATCGTTAAAACAATGAACCCTCAAATAATATTAGGAATTCCTACTGTTTCCAATGAGGACGTATTTCAGAAGATCGGAAGAGTGAAAATCATCGATGTACGCTCTTTCGAAGAATTCTCCGGAGAGTTAGGACATATTAAAACTGCTCAACTCGTAACAATGGGATCAGAGCTAACCAAGTTTCTAGAAAACGGCGACCGTTTCGAAGAGATCGTCTTCATATGCCGAAGTGGAAAGAGGTCCAGCCAAGCAACGGAGGAAAGCATTCGTTTAGGTTATAAATTCACATCTAGCATGGCAGGCGGAATGGTGAATTGGAATGAAAAGTATCTGCCTAAGGAGTAAGAAGAATGGCAACAGAATGGGTGATGGGCATTATCGGCGGAGTAGTAATTGGTATCGCCGTTTCTCTAATGCTTTTATGGAACGGAAGAGTAACCGGTGTCAGTAGCATCGTATACGGTGTTTTGGTTCCGATCAAAGGTGATCTAGCTTGGCGATGGTATTTTATCGTTGGGCTACTCATAGGCGGACTCTCATTGAAAATCACGGCACCGGCTCTATTGGCAGTTGAAGTCCAAACAAATACTTGGATCGGTGCCTTCGCAGGAATGCTTGTTGGCTTCGGCGCAATGTTAGGAGGCGGCTGCACGAGTGGACATGGAGTCTGCGGAGTAAGCAGGTTTTCTCCAAGATCTATAGTCGCTACGATCATATTTATGTCGGCAGGAATGGCAGCGGTGGCCCTACTTCGGAAAACAGGTTTAATGATATGAAGTATAATATCGGCGCCCTGATTGTAGGTTTACTATTCGCTATTGGCCTAGGCTTGTCCGGAATTTTACAACCGGCAAACATAGTAGGATTTCTAGATGTCTTTGGAAAGTGGAATCCCACTCTTCTTTTTACGATGGCTGGAGCCGTAGGTGTTCACTTCATCACTTACAAGCTAATACGTAAAAGAAAGACTCCAATGTTTTCAAAGGATTGGTTTATTCCCACTCGGCAAGAGATCACTCCGGCTCTCATCATAGGGAGTCTGATTTTCGGAATTGGCTGGGGACTAGGCGGCTACTGCCCTACAGTTTCAGTCACTACACTTGCAAGTTTCGAAACAAGACCGATTATCGTTTTCGCCAGTATAATCTTTGGAATGCTACTCTTCGGATTCATGGATAAGAAGACGCATTTAAAAAGCAGACTTGAATAGCCCAAGATGCTAATCTTAGGTTATATTGCATCCTTTGTAATGGGAACCCTGCTCGGTCTTATCGGAGCAGGAGGTTCTATCCTCACGGTTCCCATTCTTTTTTATTTCTTTGGACAGGATGCAACGTTAGCCACAACAAACTCCCTCTTTGTAGTTGGAATAGCTGCCTTAGCGGGAGCGTTGATTAAGATAAGAAGAGGAGATACAAATATAAAAATCGGAATCTTATTCATAATACCTAGCTTTCTAGGCATTTATATTGCAAGGAATCTTCTTCTACCTTCCATTCCCAATACATTGATTTTTCCATTTGGAATTATATTAGCAAAATCTCTATTGATAATGACCATATTCGCGATCGTAATGACCTTTAGTTCTTTCGCAATAATCCGCTCTAATGATCCTAAGGATACAGATTCTTCTAAATCCAATCCGATGTCTTATGACTTTCTAACGATCGGCTTCAAAGGACTTACGGTAGGAATGATCACCGGTCTTGTAGGAGCCGGCGGAGGATTTCTCATCATTCCCGCACTTGTATTATTGCTGAAGTTTTCAATCAAGCAGGCAATAGGAACCTCTCTCGCAATCGTAGCTGCAAATTCACTCTTCGGGTTTGCAATCAGTTTCACACCGGAGCAAACTAAGAGTTGCCCCTTGCTTCTCATCATTAGCAGTTTGGGAATTGGGGGAATGTTTTTAGGACAGACACTTTCGTCCAAGATGAATGAAAGCTATCTAAAAAGAGGTTTTGGCTATTTTACTTTAGCCATTGCATCCTTGATCCTATTCGATCAAGGCTTTCGTCTATTTTAAGAATTTAAAAGAATCAATCGAGAACATGATTCACTGTGAAGTTGTGTATTGTAATTTCGTGATAATCTAAGTAGAAAGATCTACGAATCGCAAGCGGCGATCCGTAGATCAACGAGTATCGATTACGCTTTTTGTCCGTAAACAACTAGAGCACTTGAATCGATCATAACACCATCTTTAGGATATTTCTGATTCACCAACTCAAGCACTTCTTTTTTTATTTTTTCCTTCATCCCCGCATCCGCCTTGCTCAGAGCTGCAACAATAGGAGCGGCCACCTCGGTCATAACATTCCAATATGTTTCTGCTGTGACGCATTTCAATTTTCCATTCACCTCTCTAACGGAGACTTTCTGTAAGCCTGCTTTTAAGAAAAGATCTGAAATGACGCCATCTCCTGCACAGCGGAACATTCCCGGTGAGCCAGGAGGAGGTGCAGGTATCTCCATATTTTTGTTAATAACACCCATGATAGCAGTAATCCAAAAATTCTTATCAGGAACATTCCAAACGGAGGCAGCAATTTTTCCGCCCGGCTTGAGAACACGCACCATTTCATTGATCGCTAATGTCATATCCGGAAAGAACATAAAGCCAAAACGGCAACTAATAGAATCGAATGTTTCGTTGCCAAAAGGCAACTCACTCACATCGCACGCAATCGTATCAATATTATTAATTCCGCGAATAGATGCGTTCTCTTTCGCAATCGCTAGCATGTCCTCTGCAAGGTCCGTGATGATAACGTAGCCGTTATTAATCTGAGATGCGATGGTAAGTCCCGGCTCTCCCGTTCCCGCAGCCACATCTAGAACGATATCTTTACTTTTTAGATCGAGCAATCGAATGATCTCGTTGCCCATCGGCTCTAAAAAGTCCATAAAGAGGTCATCCCACTTCTTCCAGCCGGATGAAAACTTATTCCAAGATTCCCTCTGCTCTTCCCTAATTTGCTCTAATTTTTGAATCATTTTGTCTTCCCCAAATTTAGAAATATTCTAAACAAAGAGATCACGCGGCTTTCATCAGATTGAACCGGATCTCTTATGGGTGATTTGACTTACTGATCGATCAGTAAGTCAAATAAAAATGGAAACGGCAGCATCGAGGACATGAACGCTACAAAAAGAGGAACTCATTATACGAATCTATTATCAATCTCAACGCTATTGGAGAGTAAGTCGGATATTTCTTCGGCAAAATTTGCGATGGAGAATGGAACAACTTTGCCCAACTGCAAAGTACCAAATAGCTGTCCGTAGCCAAAGCTCGTACACATAAAGATCCAGGATATAATTCGCACAGCCTCTGGATCTTCTAAAAATCGACTCACTTGCGTACAAATAGCAGAATGGACCGCTTGCAGTTTTTCGTAAATTACATGCCGATCGGATTCGCCAAAATTAGGAAACTCAGCCAGAAGCCAGCGGTCTTTCTTTACATTGGCTGACTCATGCGCGCAAACTTTTATCGTAATACAGGAAAACAATTCCTTGAGGGATGTTGCATTCGCACATTCTTGAAAAACGAGCTCCGGCT